>NZ_JACBEZ010000044.1:0-24636 GCF_013391465.1 Acinetobacter sp. SwsAc2
CTTTCAACTTTTGCCAGTGTTGATCTGTCAGCATGGTACGAGGCATAGCGAATAGTAAAATTGGGTTTGGCGATTTGATTTTACTACTTCGCTATTTTTTTAAGCTAAAAGTGTCAACACCCCCTAATAGTTTTGTAGCTGAACCTAATTTTAAATACGGACAAAAATTTGTACTACAGGATGAGTTAACAGGAGAACCTTTAGCTAATGTATGTTATGAAATATACATGAATGGTGAAACTTTCCACGGTAAAACGGATAAAGAAGGGTTTACTCATTTTATTACTAGTGAAACAGAAGAAGAACTAGAAATAAGAATAATTTTAGAGGATCATGAACATGGCGAATAGAGTAACAGGCAGAGGAAATCCTAAAAATACTGTTTTAAAGAGTATAACTTCTAAATTACAAAAAA
The DNA here is from genome assembly GCF_013391465.1 of Acinetobacter sp. SwsAc2. Classification (NCBI taxonomy): domain Bacteria; kingdom Pseudomonadati; phylum Pseudomonadota; class Gammaproteobacteria; order Moraxellales; family Moraxellaceae; genus Acinetobacter; species Acinetobacter sp. SwsAc2. The sequence goes on from NZ_JACBEZ010000044.1 coordinate 416, forward strand.
TAGATGCAGAGATGAAAAATCAAGCTGCTACTATTATTAAAGTCGGAAGTAAAAGACTGTTAACTTCTGGTGAAATAGCTATGTCTCGCCTGATTTTTAAAGATGCAATTGATTACTCTAAGGTCTGGATACATTTAGGTGGCTTAATACATACAAAAACAGGTAATGCCATGACGCCTGCTGGGGAAATCTATTTACCGAAAGATGATTACTTAAAAACACCTGACTATAGCAAAGCTACAGGTGAAAACCGTCATTGGTTTATTCATGAAATGGTACATGTTTGGCAATATCAAATGGGAGCATCAACAGGTTGGCTTGGGATAAAACAATTATGTAAAGGAGGATATACTTCGGAGGTCAATTCTGTTGACTCGGACAATGAGTTAGAAGCCTATGACACGGACTTAGGAGGTCGAGATTTAAATAAAAAATTTCAAGATTTTAACTTTGAACAACAAGGTAGAATTATTGAGTTTTGGTTTGATGCTTGTTATTTACAAAAAGTTAATCCCAAACGGGATCATCATCAAAAAAGTTTACAATTATTAGGCTATGTTGAGAAAATATTAAGAGATTTTTTACTTAACCCCTCAAATAAAAATTTATTACCGAAATCGTGATTATGAAAAAAATAATATATAGTTTTGTAGCAATGGTGCTTATAGGTTGTAATCAGCAGAGTCGAGATCTTAATACAAAAATTATTAATGATAATTTATGTCTTTTCACGAATGAATCTAAAGATTATGGAAAAGATAATTTTCTAGTTCATTTTGCAAAAATTGACTTTTCTAAAGAATATAGAAGTGAATATGAAAAATCTTACTCAAAAACAGACTTACCTATTAGTGAAAAAAATTGTATAGCTATCCCATTAGATAAGTTAGAAAAAAATTTAGCTTATACAATTACTTTAAGCACTATTAATAAGTCATTTAACTCTCAAATTTGTATTTTAGAAAATAACAGCGGTATTAGTATTAAACAGGTAGAGGCTGGAAAAAGCACATGTGAATAACTCCTATCGCATTAATTCACTTTAAAATTAACATAATTCACGCCATACAAAAATAATACAAAATTTAATAATATCAATATATTGAAATAAAAAACCGTCCTTAAGGACGGTTTTTTATTTCAATTAAACTACTTCACGTCAAAACGGTCTGCATTCATTACTTTTACCCAAGCAGCAACAAAGTCTTTTACAAATTTCTCTTTGTTGTCATCTTGCGCATACACTTCTGCATATGAGCGTAAAATCGAGTTCGATCCAAACACTAAGTCTGCACGTGTCGCCGTCCATTGGGTTACCCCTGTCGCACGGTCTACAATTTCATAACGGTTTTTACCCACAGGTTTCCAATTATATTTCATATCCGTTAAGTTGACAAAGAAGTCATTGCTGAGTACACCCACACGAGCCGTCAAGACACCTTCTGGTGCACCTGCATAGTTTGTGCCGAGTACACGCATACCACCAACTAACACCGTCATTTCAGGCGCAGTTAAACCGAGTAATTGTGCACGGTCTAACAACATTTCTTCAGGCTGTACGCTGTAATCTTCTTTGACCCAGTTACGGAAACCATCATGCTTAGGGAGTAAATCTTCAAAAGAATACACATCTGTTTGCTCTTGAGTCGCATCACCTCGTCCTGCAAGGAATGGAACTTTGATATTCACACCCGCAGCATGCGCCGCTTTTTCAACGGCTGCCGTACCGCCCAATACAATCAAGTCCGCAATAGTGACTTTTTTCGCCAGACCCGCCTGAATTTCTTCAAGTTTCGCCAAAACTTTAGCTAAACGCTCAGGCTCATTGCCCACCCAGTCTTTTTGTGGTGCAAGACGAATACGCGCCCCATTGGCGCCACCACGGTAGTCGGAACCACGGAAAGTCCGAGCACTATCCCAAGCAGTATTAATCAATTCAACCGAAGTTAAACCGCTATTCAGCAACTTCGCTTTTAAGTCTTCAATTTCAGCTTCAGACAAAACATAATCGACCGATGGAATTGGGTCTTGCCAAATCAGATCATCATTCGGTACATCTGCACCTAAATAGCGGGATTTTGGTCCCATGTCACGGTGAGTGAGCTTATACCAAGCACGCGCAAACACTTCAGACAAGTAAGCTGGATCTGCATAAAAACGCTCTGAAATTTTGCGGTATTCAGGGTCCATTTTCAGCGCCATATCAGCATCAGTCATCATTGGGTTGCGGCGTACATTCGGGTTATGTGCATCAACAGGTTTATCTTCCTCTTTGATATTAATCGGTTCCCATTGTTTCGCACCCGCAGGACTGGTGGTTTTTTCCCATTCATAAGTGAACAACAGATAGAAAAACTCGTTATCCCATTTGGTCGGGTGTGTGGTCCAAGCCCCTTCTAAACCACTGACCATGGTGTTCGCGCCATTGCCTGAACCTTCTGAGTTATGCCAACCGAGACCTTGGAATTCTACATCCGCGCTTTCGACATCTGCCCCTAATTTTTCGGCTTTACCATTTCCGTGCGCTTTACCTACGGTGTGACCACCCGCAGTGAGTGCTACGGTTTCTTCATCATCCATTCCCATACGGTCAAAAGTAACACGCATGTCTTGTGCAGTACGAAGTGGATCTTGGACGCCATCAACCCCTTCTGGATTGACGTAGATTAAACCCATTTGTACCGCAGCTAATGGATTTTCAAGCGATTTACGGTCTTGGTCATTGGCATAGCGGTTTGCCGTTGGTGCCAGCCATTGACGCTCTTCACCCCAGTAAATGTCTTTTTCTGGTGCCCAAATATCTAGACGACCACCACCAAAGCCAAAGGTTTTCAGGCCTGCTTCTTCATAAGCTACTGTGCCTGCAAGAACGATTAAATCGCCCCATGAAATTTTGTTGCCATATTTACGTTTGATTGGCCAAAGTAGGCGACGGCCTTTATCGGTGTTGACGTTATCAGGCCAACTGTTGAGGGGTGCAAAACGTTGGTTCCCTGTGTTAGCGCCGCCACGTCCATCTTGTTTACGGTAGGAACCCGCCAAGTGCCATGCGGTACGTACAAACATCCCAATGTAGCTGCCGTAATCAGATGGCCACCATTCTTGGCTGCTGTTGATGAGTTCACGGAGATCTTGTTTCACCGCTTCTAAATCCAATGATTTGAATGCGGCTGCATAGTCAAAATCAGGATCCATCGGGTTGGTTTTTTTATCGTGTTGCGACAGGATGTCGAGATTGAGCGCATTCGGCCACCAATCAGAATTATTGGTGCTGGCTAAACTCGTTTGTCCACCATCTTTCTGGTGAAATGGACAACCTGATGCTTGCATATTTTGTGTCATGTCGAGCTCCAAATTTGATCATCAAATTATGATTATCATGAACCGTTTAAAGTAATTATTACTGTTCTAACATAGCCCCTTTTGATGACAATCTAAAGCGAGTTTTACGAATAAAAACAATCGGATTCTTCTATGTAAACATTTAAGAAATAAAGAATTTTAACTTTTCAACAAGATAAGATCCGATGAAAACACAGCAAAAAGAAAGGCTTTTTATGCGAGGTTGATGGGCATTTTCAATTGAGTTTATCGATTAAAACTTAGACAACCCTTACCAGCAATGAGCGCGGCTCAGATTGAGTAAAAATTAAACAAAAAAGGCATACTTTCGGTTTTTAGATTTTATTTGAAAGATACTTTGGTGATGTCCTTATGGTCTCGGTGATGACTGTTTTGCCAGCCATCACCTGATCTTATACTTAAAGCGTTTGCGTTCATTACACGCTTAAACGTCGACCTTCTCTTAAGCAGACAAATGGATTCATCAGCTTCGAGCTATTTTTCATCGCCACTTTCAAGTCAATTTCAGGTTGTTCACGACTTTCATCGGTCAGCTGAAAGGTACGATAGTGAATGGCCATCGAACATTTGGCATGCAGGTCTTTATGTGCTTGAAAAGCATCTTGCGGATTCATATGCATATAGCGCATGAGCTCACGCGGTTCATACGCCCCGATGGGCAGTAATGCAATTCGCGGTGCGCCAAAACGCTGATGCAGCTCTTTAAAGTGCGGTGAATAACCCGTATCCCCCGCAAAATAAGCATAGTCAGCGCCACAGTGAATACTAAACCCGCCCCATAACGCACGGTTTTGATCACGCAGCCCACGGCCAGAACCATGCTGTGCTGGGGTATAGACCAGTTTTAAATCATGCAGACGCGCCGACTGCCACCAATCCATTTCCAGCACTTGTAAGTGCTTGGGTAAATACCATCCATTGCCCAAACCTGTGTAAATGGGCATGGCGAAACGCTCATACAACCAGTTCAGACTGGCAATATCCATATGGTCATAGTGGTTGTGGCTCAAAAGCACTGCATGGATGGTCGGTAAATCTTCCAAGGCAATGCCAGCAGGCATAACACGGCGAGGTCCCCGACCTTGCTTCGGACTGACATGTTCCGCCCACACAGGATCGGTCAATAAGTTATACGGCCCAATTTGAAGTAATACCGTGGCATGACCCACAAACCAAACCTGCCAATCCTTTAAATCGGCATGGGGCCGATCTTGCGGCAGGCTTTTTTTATCAGCATGAAAGTGCGCATACTCTTGCGCCAAATCCACATTCCATGTCGAAGATTTACGCTTAATCAACCATTTCACCAAGTCGCCTCGGCTACGGCCCTCAGGTCGACGAACCGAATTGACAAAGCGAGTCCCGTTATAATGGTCGGAGTGTAGAAACTGAAATTCGGGCTGTCGCCATGTATGGGACATGGTATTTTCAGTCGGAATTTGATAATGGAGTTCAGTTGATTTTGGCTTCATTTAACGTCGTTATCTTTATTGCAATACACCAGTAACAGGACCAGTTTTGAAAACTGACCTCTACCTTAACCTATTCCAAGCGTCCTTGCATTCGCTCTAACCACACTTTTTTTGATTGCGGCTTCACAAAGAGTGCCACAATTTCAGGATGTTTTTGTTTAATTTTTACTTCAATTCGATTAACACACGCTTCTATCTCATCGGTAGTGAGGTGATCTTCAAATTCTACACTCAACGAGGCCAAAACCTGCTTGGCACCCATTTGCTCGGTCAGTAAGCCGTTGGCCGACAGTACGCCTTCATCGTCTTGGGCAATTTTTAAGATATTTTGACGTACATGCAGGTCTGCGGTCTCACCGAGCAGCAAACCTTTGGTTTCTCGTGCCAAAAGAAAAGCGGACACCGCCAAAACCAGCCCAATCAGAATGGACGCCACTCCATCCAGTGCAGGCATATTTAAACGATGTGCCAAATAAATACCGAGAAAGGCAATCAACAGCCCAATTAATGCAGCAGAGTCTTCAAACAGAACGGTAAACGTGGTGGGGTCTTTACTGCGACGAAAGGCCTCAAAATAACCTTGCTGACCTTTCGCCGTACGAAACACTTTCAGAGCAACACACCATGAAATACCTTCACTTACAAATGCAAAGCCAAGTACAACATAATTGATGGTCGGGTTTAGAATAGGTTCAGGGTGCAAAATGTGCATGATCCCATTGTACATAGACACCAATGCCCCTAAGGCAAAGACCATAAGAGATACAATGAAGGCCCAAAAATATAGCTCTCGCCCGTAGCCAAAAGGATGATTAAAATTGGCAGGTTTATTTGACTTCTTCAATCCATATAACAGTAAAATTTCGTTTAAGGTATCCACAACAGAGTGAATCGCTTCACTCAACATGGCAGAGCTATTGGTCAGATAAGCCGCAATAAACTTTACTAGCGCAATGGCTAAATTCCCCAACAGCGCGGCATAGACCACCAGTTTATTTGAATCTGCCATATCGATTTTTAGCCCGTATGTTCAATTAAATTATATTTATGTTTTTATCATATCCAATTTCGGCAAAACGCAACTGTATTTTTATGTAGTTCACCTCCCCTGATTTTCAGGTGATTGGTATGAATTATTTTCAATATTTAATTAATACCTTTTAGCAATTATTAAAAAAGTTATTTCGTATAGAAAAGTCTTAAGACTCAACCCAAGATCATTTATTTTCTAAACAATTGAATCATCTTCACGGCATCATTGTTTATCGATTATACTTTACGGCAGTCATGGTAAGACATTTTTTGGATTAGTCAGTGGGTTATTTATATGGAACTTAGACACCTTCGCTATTTCATTACTGTTGCTGAAGAACTGAACTTTAGTAAAGCAGCACTGAAACTTTATACCGCTCAACCCTCATTAAGTCAGCAAATCAAAGACCTTGAAGAAGATGTCGGCGTACAGTTACTGTATCGAACCAAGCGAAAAGTTGAACTCACAGAAGAAGGTGCTGTTTTCCTTGAACAAGCTCGTCTCACACTAGCTCAGGCAGACAAAGCGGTGGCTATGGCACGTCAAGTGTCACAGGCCAAACAGCAGATGCTCCGCATTGGTTTTGTCCCTGTGGCGGAAATGAAAATCTTTCCTTATGTACTGCCCAATTTACGAGTACAAAACCCAGAGTTAAAAATTGAGTTATTCAGTATGAACAATACTGAACAACTGCGTTTGCTGAAAAAAGGGGAGCTGGACATTAGCTTTACGCGAAATAATGTCCATAGTGATGAAATTGAAAGCCAGTTTGTACTGCGTGAACCACTCATTTTCCTGTTGCCAAAAGACCATCCTTTAGCCCAATACGAGCGAATTCCGGTTAAAGCATTAGATGGCATTGATTTTATTATTCCCGCAGCCGAGCAGTCAGAGACTTTACACCAGACCATTTTAGAATTTGCCAAAGCTCATAATGTCGAATTCAACATTGTGCAAAAAGCGGACAATATTCTATTCAATATCAATGCGATTGGCTTGGGGCTCGGCTGTACAATTTTACCTGGTTATGTTGCGCCACTTAGCATGAACAACACGGTAATTCGTCCACTTGAGGTTGAGCTGCCGTATTTGGATCTGTATGTGAACTATCGTAAAAATAACAGCTCACTGGCAGTGACTAAATTTATAGAATTACTGACTCGGGTATTTTATTTGGATATTAACCGCGAATAACTCCGCAGTGAGTCCTGATTATTCATCTCATTCGGCGCGCCACTATTTTCTGAATAAATAGTTACGCGCCTTTCTCATAGAACTATACGCTGTAAGACAAGCATATTTGCACCCTTATGTTTTTAAGCGATGTCGATGACATCTCGCTTTTTCATTTTGCATTCTTTTTAATCTAGGATAGGCTAAGAAAAACAGGCTTTTGTCAAGTTCCCTACAGCTGAAGTCCGAACACAGACTGGTACTGAAGTAGATCTTGTGACTTTAGCTGCACGAAAAAAATAAAACGAAGAAGGAGAAAATTATGCCAGTGCCCACTTTGCAGCGTTTAAAAACAGCAATGAAATTTCGCCCCTTCTTTTTCATTAGTTTTTTGCTGACTGCTGTTTTTTATACGCTGCTGAATACATTTACCGACTGGTCTTGGTCGACCAATTTATTGATCAGTTGGAATATTGCCGTCTCAAGTTATTTAGTCAAAACCATGACCACCCTGTGGTCTGTTGACCATCGGCACATTCTGCAACATGCACAGCAGCAAGATGCCAGTAAATGGATCATTCTACTGTTGGTCATCCTGACTTTGCTCATGTGCTTAATTGCGATTGTATTAGAATTGACTCATCTTCCGAATGACCCAACCATCAAATACGGGCACTTGGCGCTGTCCTTACTCACCATTATTAGCGCATGGTTCTTTATGCATACCGTATTTGCCATTCATTATGCGCATGATTATTATCTGGCTCTCGCAGACCAACAAGATGCAGGCTTAGACTTTCCCAAAACGGCTCAACCAACCTATCCCGACTTTTTATATTTTAGTTATGTGATTGGTACTTCTGCGCAAACCGCGGATGTTTCCATTACTTCGCGTTCAATGCGTATTCTGAATATTCTGCATATTATTTTAGCTTATGGTTTTAACACCTCAATTCTCGCCATTAGTATCAATGTCGCAGCAGGTTTTATCACGCTTTAAACGTTTTTTTATTTATTGGTCATCCTCTCAAATGACAACCATCCAATATAAAGGCGATGATTGAAGTCCTTTCAACGACAACATCACAAAAAAAAGCCCCATCAAAGAGCTTTTTCAAATCACAAATCCAAAAGTTAAATGAAACGTTCATTCGCCTTAAAACATACTAAAGACAAAAGCTTTAAAGATGATCGACCCAAAACAGGCAGGCTCACTCTGACCATCTTCCACAGGTTATATATTTAGACCACTCAAGTTAAATCACTTGTTTAAGGTCAACATATTGTAATAAATGCTGCTGCAAGCTCGGCACATCATCAGCGATGGCTAAAGGTTGATATTGTCTGAGCGTTTCAGGTGTGTGCACCCCATAGCTCACCCCGATTCTCGGCATGGCAATATTACGCGCCATTTCTAGGTCATAACTGGTATCACCGACCATAATCGCGCGTTCAGCAGACACACCCGTTTCAGCTAAAATTTCTTCCAACATCAAAGGATGCGGTTTGGACTTGGTTTCACTTGCAGCACGTGTTGTCACAAATAGTGCTTGGCTCTGTGTTTGCACCAATACTCGATCTAAGCCTTTACGACTTTTACCTGTCGCCACTGCTAACTGTAAACCCGCTTCACGTAAGCCATTCAACATATCGGCTACGCCGTCGAACCAGACATCACCTTTCGAGTTCGCCACATAATGCTCGGCATAGCATTGCAGAATCTCTGTATGTAGCTCAGGCACTTGAGGAAATAATCGCTGCGCGACTTCTGGCAAACCTAAACCAATAATACTTTTTGCAGCATCAGCAGTTAAAGGCTGTGCAAATTGCTGCGCGGCAAACAATAAACTCGCCACAATCTGCCCCACTGAATCAAATAAAGTTCCATCCCAATCGAAGATAATCAGTTCTACAGGTTTGTTCATGCTGGGGTTCCAATATTTACTTTTATAAAGTCAATTTACACGATGCATTTGCTACACGATGGCGAAAAGGATGTCGCCGTTGAGCTGACTTGCACTTCGCTTTAAAGCAGTGCTTAAAGCGCGTTCAGGACTTCCATCAGCTCAACAAAAGATTTTTGTTACTTTTCATCTTTGAAAAGCAAAGATGACCAATACAGCATCCTTTTAAATTAATCACAACCAACAAAAGTCATGGCTTTATCACTTCTCCCAAAATGAAAGGGAAAAGACTTAGTCCTTCTTTTGTGCTCTTAACTGCGCCACAATACTCTGCATATCTTCAGGTAACGGCGCTTCAATCGGCGCATAACCAGGAATGTCTAAACGCATTGCATGCAGACATAAACGACGCGGTTTCGGTCCTTTATATTCTGTTTCATGACCATATTTATCATCACCGACCAATGGATGACCAATGCTTAAACCATGCACACGAATTTGATGGGTACGCCCTGAAAGTGGCGATGCGTAGACTAAGGTTGCATGCATAAAGCGCTCAGCCACATTCCACTGCGTTTTAGACTCTTTACCTTCACTCGACACACGCACACGACGTTCACCATTGGCCAGTTCATAACGGTGTAAAGGTGCATCAATTAACTGCTTGTCTAAACTCACCACACCTTTGACAACAGCGGCGTAAGTTTTCTTAATTTTGTGTTCACGCAACATGTCTTGCAAACTTTTTAACACACTACGCTTTTTAGAAATCATCACCAAACCTGAGGTATCACGGTCAATACGATGAATCAGTTCTAAATATTTCTTACCTGTTGCCGCACGTAAACCTTCAATCAGACCATAAGCCACGCCACTGCCGCCATGTACGGCAATGCCAGAGGGCTTATTGACGACCATCAAGCCCTCATCTTCATACACCACACGGCTGAGTAAACTCTGTGCTACTTTGTCAGAAACAGGCGCCGCATTTTCATCTTTTTGTTCATAGCGAATTGGTGCCACACGAATCTGGTCACCAATAGACAACTTAGTTTCTGCTTTTATACGCTTTTTATTCACGCGAACCTGACCTTCACGAATCAGGCGATAAATACGACTTTTAGGCACACCTTTTAAACGGCTAAATAAAAAGTTATCAATCCGTTGCCCTGCTTGATGCTCGTCCACTTCAAACCACGTCACGTTTTGCCATTGTTGGGTAGAATTCATACAGTTACTGCGACCTAAAAAATACGGAATTTGAATAAAAAATGACCATTTAGGCTATGCTTTACACAAGAAAGACTAGCTTAGCCCATAGGCAGATGGTACAAGGTTTGATATAGTCAGCGCACGGATACCACCATAAGTGAGTCAAAAGCTTAATCATTTCAATTTTAAATTGAATAGTTAAGAAAATAACTCAACTCAGCTTGGAACGGTCCCAAAAGAATTATGCCGACGCCGAAGGCTTATTATATCGGCAAAACAGCAAACTGTTAGGTTTAATTGTGCATCTGCACATAAATCAGTTTGCCCCAAAAAAATATGTGACCAACGAAGGTTGGTTTTTAAACGTAAACTGATATACATCAGATTAGTCGCTCCCTGATGTCGTATTCAGGCCACAGCGTTGATGCATATGGATCTGTTCAATTGTAAAGGTACGATGATAATTCCGTATCAAGACACCCTATCCAAAAAGAAGGGTTGCTCTTCGAGCAAATGTGACAGTGAAAGTTACTTACATCCAATGCACCGCTTGTCCGCCAGTGAAACGCGCAGGAGACTTTAATCGTTTAAAGATTGAAGCCGTATTGCCATCATCAATATGTGAATCAAAACCGAAGCCGATCAAAAAGGCAGGTAATAAAACTCAGACCACAATCGGTTTATTTGAGATCTGAGCAAAATTGGTCCGTGATGTTTGATGTTCGCTACGTGTTTAGCGATAGTTTGCTGTGTATCACTATTAGGTGTTACACCCATGAAACGTATGTTGATTAATGCAACACATGCAGAAGAGATTCGCGTTGCACTTGTCACTGGGCAGCGTCTTTACGATTTTGACTTAGAGAATCGTACCCGTGAACAAAAAAAATCTAATATCTATAAAGGTCACGTGACTCGCGTTGAGCCTTCTTTAGAAGCCGTCTTTGTTGAGTATGGTGCGGGACGTCAAGGCTTCTTGTCTATGCGTGAAATCGCAAATTCATATTACCAAGCAGACCCACGCCAAACTTCAAACATTCGTGAATTGATCACTGAAGGCACAGAGCTTTTGGTTCAAGTTGAAAAAGAAGAGCGTGGTAACAAAGGCGCTGCTCTTTCTACCTTCATTTCTTTAGCTGGTCGCTACTTGGTACTCATGCCAAACAACCCGAAAGGTGGTGGTATTAGCCGTCAAATTTCAGGTTCAGTACGTGAAGAATTGAAAGAAATGTTGGCGTCGTTAAATGTACCTCGTGGCATGAGCGTGATTGTACGTACTGCGGGTATTGGCCGTTCTCAAGAAGAATTACAACTCGACCTACAGCACTTACTTGATCTTTGGGCGCAAATCCAAAACACAGCAAGTTCTGGTCCATCACCAATGCTGGTTCACCAAGAAGCAGGCGTGGTGACACGTGCGATTCGTGATTATTTACGTGATGATGTTGCTGAAATCTTAATTGATTCAGAGCAAGCCTATAACGAAGCCTATAACTTCGTAAAAGCAGTTATGCCTCGTCAAATCGACAAGTTAAAAACTTATACGCTAAATGAACCATTATTTGCGCATTTTGGTATTGAAAGCCAAATTCAAACAGCTTATGAACGTGAAGTTAAACTTCCTTCAGGCGGTTCAATCGTTATTGACCAAACCGAAGCATTAGTGTCAATTGACATTAACTCTGCAAAATCAACCCGTGGTAGTGACGTTGAAGATACAGCGCTCAATACCAACCTTGAAGCAGCGGAAGAAATTGCACGTCAACTGCGTTTACGTGACATTGGTGGTTTGGTAGTAATCGACTTTATCGACATGACCAAAGACCGCAACCAACGTATGGTTGAGGCGAAACTTCGCGAAGCAACACAAAGCGACCGTGCCCGTATCCAATTCGGTCAATTGTCTCGTTTTGGCTTGATGGAAATGAGCCGTCAACGTCTACGCCCTTCGCTTGAAGAAGCAACAGGTTATGTCTGCCCGCGCTGTCATGGCACAGGTATGGTTCGTGACTTACGTTCATTATCGCTTTCAATCATGCGTAAAGTAGAAGAAATTGCGCTGCGTGAACGTCATGGTGAAGTTCAAGTACAGGTTCCTGTTGAAATTGCAGCATTCTTATTGAATGAAAAGCGTCACACGCTGGTTTACCTTGAACAAACCTCAGGTGTTCGTGTGACTGTGCTTCCGCACCCACACTTAGAAACCCCACATTACGAAATTTCGTATAACCCTGAAGGCTTTGCACCAACCAGCTATGAACGTACAGAAGCAACACGTTCAAGCGAAAAAGAGTTGGGTTACGAGTCATCAGAATGGCATTTAGATGGCGCAGATCATGTGCATCAACATGCCGCTCCTGCGCCTGCACAACAAGAAAAAGGCAACAAAAAACCTCGTAACAACGCGCCACAACAACAAGTTGCGCAACAAACCCCTGCCCAAACGGCTCCTTCAAGCAGCCCATGTGCATGGTTAGAAAACTTGTTTGTACAAAAACAAGCTGTGACTGTCGATCAATCACGTTCTGCAAATAATGCTGCTGCTGCCATTGAGCAAATGGTGAATGGTGGTGCAGTGAGCCGTGGTCAGTTTGGTCAAGTTGGTACGCCTGCTGCGGCACCAGTTGCACCAAGCAATAATGTCTACATGAGCTCTGCACTTGTTCATGCAAAATCTGAACACCGTGAAGATAAGCATGTAGAGAAAGAAGAACGCGGCACACGCCACAACAAAAAGCGCCCTAATAAGCACAAAGAGTCACGTGAGCAAAATGCGCAACATAACAACCAAGTTCATGAAGAAATTGTGCAGGTCTCTCGTCAAGATCAACAGCGCCAAGATCGTTATGAACAACGTCCTGAACGCAATGAACCACAACGCCAAGACCGTCATGAACAACGTTCTGAGCGCATTGAACAACAACGTCAAGACCGTCCAGAGCGCAGTGAACAGCAACGTCAGGAACCACGTGATAACAAGCGTTCATCACGTCGCCAACACGGTGAGCAACAGCAAAACACTGATGTTCAAAACGAACAGCAAAATGCAATGCCACGTCGTGACCGCCGTAACCAACCTCGTCCAGAGCGCCCAAATCGCCATCGCGATCCAAGTGTACTGAATGAGCAAGCGACTGAAACAGCGCCAGCTGTGGTTCAAGAACCTCAAGTTAAAGTTGAGTTGATTGAAGCACCGCGTCAAGAAATGATCACAACAGCCCATGTGGTCAATGTCGATCAAGCGCAAAGTGAAATCGTGGCATTAACTCCACCCGTACACACTGCAACCGAAACCAAGCCTCAGCAAGCGGCTGTTGCGAAAGCAGAAGTTGAAGTAAAAGCTGAGAAAGTGGTACAGGAGAAATCAGCTGAAGTTGTAGCAGCACCTACTGAACAACAAGCAGAGCAAAAACCACGTGAAAGCGTAAAACGTGCCAGCAATGACCCACGTCAACGCCGTCGCCAACAACGCGCTGCACATACACAGCAAACTGAAATACCTAAACTCACACCTTCACAGGTGCCAACTTTAGGTCAGTACACCATCAGCAGCTTGATTCGCCATGTCTATGGTGAAGACTGTTCAGTGCTGATTGAGCAGTTTGGTTTAATTCCAACCTTCAACCGTGCCCTTCAGAAATTTACTGAAGAGTATGCAGCAACGTTGAGCAAAACTGTGACAACGCCTGCTGTTGAAGCAGAGAAAAAACCGGTCACCCGTGATGTTGAAATCACAAAAGCGCAGCCTGAAGCAGAGCCAGTTCCAGTATTGGACCTGACACCGCCTGCACCTGTATCTGAACAACGTGTTGCAAATGACCCGCGTGAGCGTCGTCGTCTAGCTAAACTTGCTGCTGAACAAGCTAAACAAGCACGCGAAACAGCGCCTGTTGCTGAATCGTCAGCGCCTGAAACAGCGATTGTTGCAGAAACGCCTACTGCTGAAGCTGCGCCTGCTGTAACTCCAGAGGAAAACGAGCCTGCTCTTGTAACAGAAAGCGAAGCGCCTGTTGCCGTTGAAAGCAGTGAAGTAAAAAGCTCGGCAGATGTAGCTGCGGTTGAAGAAGTAGAAGCTGTTGTTGCTCCAGTTCAAGCCAAAGCACCTAGAGCATCAAAGCAAACTGAAAAAGTAGAAGCGACTGAAACTGTAACGGAAACAGCTGCGGACGAGTCAGATAAATCAGACTCGGACAAGCCAGTTCGCCCACGTCGTCCACGCGGTCGTCCACCGAAAAAAGCGAGCCCGACTGAATCGTAATTCGCCCTAGAGTTATAAATTTTAAAAACCTAGTCATGTCAGTGGCTAGGTTTTTTTGTTATTTTCGTCAGATTAGGTTGATTGCACTAGACCGAAACGATTAAAAGAACAAGTGTAGAAACTGAGCACTATTCAAACGCATTGGATTGCATAAAATAATTAGGATTCATATGAGCCAACACCCATCACATGACCTCATTGGTATTACTGACGTTGCAGCAAAACTTCCTCAATTCATCAGTAAAGTTCCCAACTTACTCAGTGGATTAAAGCAAGCATATTTACGTGCCCCAAACACCCCAGCAGGCCTCGGGATTGCTTTTGAAAAAGCAGTGAAGCGCAACCCTCACGGTATGGCCCTGCTTTTTGAAGATCAAAAATTTAGCTACCAAGCCCTCAATGAATGGGCAAACCAAATCGGGCATTATTTTTTATCCATCGGGGCAAAAAAGGGGGATGTCATCACAGTGATGATTGAAAACCGCCCTGAATTGGTTGCAACCGTGATTGCACTTGCCAAAATTGGCGTTACTGCGGCTTTAGTCAACACCTCTCAAGTCGGTAAAGTGCTGGCGCATAGTATTAATCTGGTCAAACCCATTGCAGTCATCGTGGGTGAAGAATGCCGTGCCGCAGTTGATGAAATCCGTCATGATCTAAATCTCACTGCGGATCGTTTCTATTGGTTTGCCGACCAAGAAACCCAAAAAGATGCAGGCCTTGCACCACAAGGTTTTAGTAATCTTGCTGAAAAAATTGATGCCTTTGCCAAATTCAATACCCCAACCACACACAGTGTGCTGGGTAAAGATGGCTTATTTTATATTTATACCTCAGGCACAACCGGTTTGCCTAAAGCCGTTATTTTCACGCATAGCCGCTGGACGTTGGCTTATGGAACCTACGGGCACGTGCTGAACCTCGGTAAAGACGATGTGATGTATGTCACCTTGCCGCTGTACCATGCAACAGGCATTGTGGTGTGTTGGTGTGGCGTGATTGCGGGTGCGGGCACCTTGGCTTTACGCCGTAAATACTCCACTTCTGCTTTTTGGAAAGATGTGCAAAAGTTCGATGCCTCTGCCATTGGCTATGTCGGTGAGTTATGTCGCTACCTCATGGATGCATCACCTTCAACGTTAGAAAAAGGCCACCGTGTCACCAAAATGATCGGCAATGGCATGCGTCCGAATATTTGGGACAAATTCAAACAGCGGTTTGGTATTGAAGAAATTTTAGAGCTTTATGCATCGAGTGAAGGCAATGTCGGTTTTAGCAATGTATTCAACTTTGACAACACTGTCGGCTTTTCACCTACGCCTTATGCCATTATCCAGTTTGATAAAGACAAAAATGCGCCTGTTTATGATGCCAAAGGTGGCTGTATCAAGGTCAAAAAAGGCGAAGTTGGTTTATTGATTGGTAAAATTACCCGCCGTTCTCCATTTGATGGCTATACTGATCCTGAAAAAAATAAATCAGTGATTCTTAAAGATGTCTTCAAATCCGGCGATGCTTATTTCAACACAGGGGACCTAGTCCGCGACATTGGCTTTCGTCATGCCCAATTCGTCGACCGCTTAGGCGATACCTTCCGCTGGAAAGGCGAAAATGTGTCCACGACTGAAGTTGAAAACATGGTTAGTGAATATGACAAAATCACCGAAGCTGTAGTATATGGTGTTGAAATTCCGAACACCAATGGTCGTGCGGGAATGGCTGCGATTACACTGGCAGATGGCGCTGAACTGAATGAGCAGGATTTAGCTCAAATGCTCGTGAGCTTTAAAAAATGCCTCCCTGCCTATGCTGTACCCGTTTTCTTACGCGTACAAAAGCAAGTTGAAACTACAGGAACATTTAAATACCAAAAGAACAAGCTAAAAGCACAAGCCTTTGACCCGAAAAAAACGGATGAACGTTTGCTGGTCCTGTTACCCAACAGCAGTGCATATGCAGATTTAACGCAACAAGTCTTTGATAACATTCAAGCGTATCAATATCGCTTCTAAACTCGAATTGCTTGTTTTTTAGCTACCTAATCGCAAATTTGTTGTATTTATAATCAAACATCAACAAGTTTGCGATTTTTTACTTGCGCTCGATGCATATCTTGCTACAATACGCTCCATCAAATGATATGGGTCGTTAGCTCAGCTGGTAGAGCAGCGGACTTTTAATCCGTTGGTCCCGCGTTCGAATCGCGGACGACCCACCATTCCTTTGATACCCTTGATGGGTCGTTAGCTCAGCTGGTAGAGCAGCGGACTTTTAATCCGTTGGTCCCGCGTTCGAATCGCGGACGACCCACCATCTTTCTTGTAAAATCTAATTTTACAAACCTGCTCAGGTTCGAATGCTTTAAAAATTTCTTTTTTAAACTTTCAGCGAATACTCTTTCGCACACCTTGCTCAGGGTCGTTAGCTCAGCTGGTAGAGCAGCGGACTTTTAATCCGTTGGTCCCGCGTTCGAATCGCGGACGACCCACCATTTATTTAAATCCTCTTTAATTGCATTGATATGACATTTATTTAGCGACACGCTATTTAAGGCATAAAATTCGCACGCTGTTCATTTCTTCACTATTATTATTCTTCAGTCGTATTTTATTGCTTTACCCAATTCCATTTTAACTATGAATTAGGCTCACGCTTTAACGTATACGCACGCTCTAATTTCGGAAAACCTCGCGCATACCATTTTTGGTTAGTGGTATCTAGATTATTACTTTTATCTAAATCCATTTGCAGCGTTTGCGAATCTACCACGCGATAATAAAAATTAATCCCCTCTTTACGATGCACAATCAGCTCTGTTCGCTCTTTATTCATGGTCCACGTATCACGGCGATAACTTAAGTTTGAAAAGCCAGGGCGTTGTTTTTCCGAAAAGACCTTACCTAAGCGAACAATGCTGCGATGCACCGTACCATCAGGTAAAAAATTGAGAATAAAATCAGCCTTCCCCGTTTCACAAGGGAAAAAATAACCATCACATTGAATTTGTGTGCGATAACGCCCGATGAACTGCTGTTCACCAATATCCAGCTTACGAGGTGCATACTCCGAATCATCTTGCATGGTTGCCCGTCCTGCCACCTCAGTCAGCTTCTTCCCCGACTCAGGCGGAACAACCGCGTCCTCTACCGTGCTATTTTCATGTTGTTGTGACGCTTCCGACAGCCCACCATCACAGCCAGCTAACGATACACCGATTAGCGCCACCGCTCCTTGCAGTAATACGCCAATCAAACCCTGATGCTTTCGTTTCAACTTCATTCCACACTCACTTTCTGCACGTGATTAATCTCCATAACCATCACGAATATTCCATCCTGACCCCTGGTGTTTTCTCGGATTCAAATGACTTGCTGACTTTAAGCAGCTGGCTCAACGCCAAATAGAGCACATTTTAGTCCTGATCAAAACCCCAGCTTTTATCTCTTTACATAACTTTACTTTTTAATTAGCTCCGTCACCTTTAAAAACTTAATTCCATCTCCATTTTTAAATTATGAGTGCATAAAGCCACTCAGATTTTAATTTTTAAGGAGACCTAGATGGCCAATGTTGGTTTATATCGCTCAAACCGCTCAAACATGATTGCTGGTGTGATGGGTGGTATTGCTGAACGTTTTGGTTGGAACGCAAATTTACTTCGTATTGTTTTCATCACCATTTCACTGTTAAGTGCAGCATTCCCTGGAATTTTGGTTTACCTGATTCTTTGGTTGGTGATGCCGAAACAAAAAGACCAAATCGAGCATTCTCCACAGGCTCGATCGGGTTATAGCAATACGATGCGTACTGTTAATCCAGATCATCGCAACCCATAAGCGCACATCTTTCGTCTCAAAAAAGTTTCTTTTTATGCTACGACCACTTCCCCCAAAGTGTCGTAGCTTTTTTTTGCCTACGACACTCACATGACTTAACGATGTTGTAACAGACGATACAACGCTGCAATCATATCGGCACGGCTAATGATGCCGACCAAAGCCTTGTTTTCAACCACAGGAATATAGTTAAAAGAACGTTCAACAAAGTACGGGATCAAATCTTGTAGTTCTTGATCCGGCTGTACCGTGACCACCTGACGTTTCATAATGTGCTTGACTTGATCTTGCCAAGAGGTACGCAAATCCGTTGCCTTTTGGAACCACTCGACCACTTCATATAAAGCTAAGGTGCCGCATACTTGTTCAGCTCGATTTAACACAGGTAAACTCATTAGATTGACCTGTTTAAATTTTTCCACAGCGACTTGAATGTCTTCATCTTCATATAAACACAGGACATCTTTACTCATAATGTCCCGACAACGTAGGTCTATATGAAAGCGAGTATCGGCCTGCGCTTGAGCTTTTAAAATCAGTTTTTGTAAATCATATTCACTGATGTCGAGTAACTGTGTTTCTTGGGCTAAAACTTGATGAATATCTTCAGGTTGAATCGTAACCTTCTGGGTGGGGGTCGGGTCGGTGCTACGCGTATTGACTTGCGCCACAGTTGGGTATTGCTTCCCGAGTAAACGGTTGAACACAATCGCAATCACGAGAAGCAAGATCGAGTTGAGTAAAACAGGATAAAATACAAACTGATAACCCAGCTCGTGTACCGTCTCACCTCCCAGCACCGCTGTAATTGCCACAGCACCACTCGGTGGATGCAAAGAGTCTGTCGTCATCATCAAAATAATCGACAAAGCCACAGCAACACTAAATGCTTCTGTTAAGTTGGAAATATAGAGTGCGCAGGTCACCCCAATTACTGCTGCAATCGTATTCCCAATCACAATATTCCATGGCTGAGCCAAAGGACTGGCTGGTACGGCAAAAAGCAACACCGAGGACGCACCCATCGGGGCGATATACCATGCATTGATCCCACCCAAAAGCCACCAACTTATGAGTGAAGACAGTGCTAATCCCAACAATGCACCTAAACCACAGAGCATTCTTTCCTTTAGCGGTAACACTTTAAAATTCGGTTTTAAGGTATTTAACCATTCAAGTTGCATATGAAACACAGCCACCCTTCTACTTTTTCGCACTTAACCGGTGCAAAATTATACGTGGTCTCACCAATAAGATGCATCTATTTTACATCTTATTTTTATGAGTAATTCTACTGAATTCTTTAGTGAACGTATTGCTGTAACTGTACAACCCGTTCAGCACACTGCTGCATAGGACAAAAAGCATACATAGGCGATCCAACATACTGGCCTGCATTATCACACTCTTGCTCAACATAGGCTTTCCACAAGCGTTGTGATTTCAAAATGGCTTGATAACGTTCAGGCTGCTGCCATTCGGCACTTTGCACCCGTATTTGATCGAGTAATGCCACAATTTGCTTTTCGTAGCCCTGTTTGGCTTGATCCGCACAAATTTGTACCACGCTATTGTTAATCCCTGCCAGTTGCTGCTCTTGAATGGTTTGCTCGACACATTGATTATAAACATCCAGCTCGGCCTCTTGCTGCTGTGCGTGAACCGCTCCACTGAACGTAGCCAACGAAATAAGGATGTGGAGATATAATTTTCGCATGATGTGCTCTTGGTTTTATTGTGCAGCAATTTAATATAGCAAACTCAGGCAATTTGGCTCAAATCAGAGAATAGATGGTCTATGTCATACACGCAGTCCAATCCTTTTCGGTATACGTAAATCGTGCTATCTGACTTCTTTTACGTAACTATCACAGTTGAATTTTTAAATGAATGAATCCCGCTGAAACCTTTGCCACTCCCCTGCAAAATCCTTATACTTAGAACCAATTTTTTCTTATATTTATAATGGATGCTGCATGAGTCGCGCCATATCGCATATTGATACATTCCAAGGCTTAATTCTTGCCTTACAAAACTACTGGGCTGAACAAGGTTGTGTGATTTTACAACCTTACGATATGGAAATGGGTGCAGGGACATTCCACACTGCTACATTCTTACGCGCACTTGGGCCAGAAACTTGGAACGCAGCATACGTTCAACCCTCACGTCGTCCTAAAGACGGTCGTTATGGTGAAAACCCAAACCGTTTGCAACACTATTACCAATTCCAAGTAGTACTGAAACCAAACCCAGACAATATCCAACAACTTTACCTAGACTCATTAAAAGCGATTGGTATTGATACCCTTACTCACGATATTCGTTTCGTAGAAGACAACTGGGAATCGCCAACACTGGGTGCTTGGGGCTTAGGTTGGGAAGTTTGGCTCAACGGTATGGAGGTGACTCAATTTACGTACTTCCAACAAGTCGGTGGTGTTGAGTGTTATCCAGTCACAGGTGAAATCACTTACGGTCTTGAACGTTTGGCAATGTACTTACAAGGTGTCGATTCTGTTTACGATCTTGTTTGGACCAAAGGTCAATTTGGTACTGTGACCTATGGTGATGTATTCCATCAAAATGAAGTTGAGCAATCGACCTATAACTTTGAATATGCCAACGTTGAAAAAATGTTTGAATTGTTCGATTTCTATGAAGCGGAAGCAACGCGCTTAATGGAAGCTGAACTTCCACTTCCTGCCTACGAACAAGTGATTAAAGCATCGCATAGCTTTAACTTACTTGATGCGCGTGGTGCGATTTCTGTGACTGAGCGTCAACGTTATATTTTACGTGTACGTACTTTGGCTCGTTCAATTGCGCAAAGTTATGTGGCGGCTCGTGCCAAACTTGGTTTCCCAATGGCAGAACCACATTTACGTGATGAAGTTTTAGCTCAATTGAAAGCTCAGGTTGAAGCAGAAGCGGCTCAAGCAGAAAAATCAGCGGAGAACAAATAATGTCTAAACATACAGTTTTATTTGAACTTGGCTGTGAAGAACTTCCACCAAAAAGCTTAAAAACTTTACGTGATGCATTGCAAGCTGAAACAGAAAAAGGCTTAAAAGATGCAGGTTTAGCTTTTGATTCTATCGAAGCCTATGCAGCGCCTCGTCGTTTAGCATTGAAAATTATCAATGTCGATGCTGCTCAAGCAGATACTCAAAAACGTTTTGACGGCCCTGCTGTACAAGCTGCTTATGATGCTGAAGGTAAGCCAACCAAAGCACTTGAAGGCTTTATGCGTGGTCAAGGCATTACTGCGGATCAAGTTTCAACTTTCCAAGCAGGTAAAGTTGAAAAAGTTTGCTATCTAAAAGATGTGCAAGGTCAAAGCCTTGATGTTTTACTGCCACAAATTTTACAAACCGCTTTGGATAACCTTCCAATCGCAAAACGTATGCGTTCTGCGGCAAGCCGTACTGAATTCGTGCGTCCTGTAAAATGGGTTGTGTTGCTTAAAGACAATGATGTTGTTGATGCAACCATTCAGGATCATAAAGCAGGTAATGTGACTTATGGTCATCGTTTCCATGCACCTGAAGCGATTACTTTAGCCAATGCAGATGCTTATTTAGATGCGCTTCGCGCTGCAAAAGTTGTAGCGAATTTTGAAGAACGTCAAGCCATCATTGACCAACAAGTGAAAGCTTTGGCTGATGAAGTGAATGCCATTGCGATCGTTCCTGCTGATTTACGTGATGAAGTGACTGCATTGGTTGAATGGCCTGTTGCGCTTCGTGCAAGCTTTGAAGAACGTTTCCTTGCTGTGCCTCAAGAAGCATTAATCACCACCATGCAAGACAATCAGAAGTATTTCTGTTTGGTGAATTCGGACAATAAATTACAGCCTTACTTCATTACTGTTTCAAATATTGAGTCTAAAGATCCAACTCAAATTATTGAAGGGAATGAGAAAGTTGTACGCCCTCGTTTGTCTGATGCAGAATTCTTCTTCTTACAAGACCAGAAGCAACCGCTTGCATCTCGTAAAGAAAAACTCGCCAATATGGTTTTCCAAGCACAGTTAGGTACGCTTTGGAATAAATCTGAACGTATTGCCAAATTGGCTATGGCTTTATCTGCGATCACAGGTGCAAACCCTGCGGATGCTGAAAAAGCAGCATTACTTGCAAAGTGTGATTTAACCTCTGAATTGGTCGGTGAATTCCCTGAGCTTCAAGGGATTGCGGGCACTTACTATGCACGTATTGAAGGCGAGAATGATGAAGTTGCGGAAGCTTTAGGCGAGCAATATTTACCTAAGTTTGCAGGCGATGTTTTACCGCAAACCAAGACAGGTACAACGATTGCCCTTGCAGATCGTTTAGATACGCTGACTGGTATTTTCGGTATTGGTCAAGCACCTACAGGTTCGAAAGACCCGTTTGCTTTACGTCGTTCTGCAATTGGTATCTTACGTTTAGTGACTGAAAATAATCTTGATGTTTCGATTGAAGAATTGATCAAGCTTGCTTTGGCTGCTTATGGCGATGTATTGAAAGACCATGATAAGACTTTAGCGGATGCTGTTGCATTCCTTGAAGGTCGTTACCGTGCAAAATACGAAGACCAAGGCGTTGCTGTTGATGTGATTCAAGCGGTTCAAGCGTTATCTCCAAAATCTCCTTTAGATTTTGATAAGCGTGTAACTGCAGTGAATCATTTCCGTAGTTTGCCTGAAGCTGCTGCTTTGGCTGCTGCGAATAAACGTGTTGCCAATATCTTGGCGAAAGAAGCTGCACCTACGGGTGAGATTGTTGAGTCTAAATTGGTTGAAGATGCTGAAAAAGCACTTTATGCAGAAATTCAAGCTATTCTGCCTGTGGTTCAACCGCTTTTAGCTGCAAAAGACTACACCGAAGTACTTTCTAAGTTAGCTGCACTTCGTACGCCGATTGATGCTTTCTTTGAAGGTGTTATGGTGATGGCTGATGATGCTGAATTGAAAGCAAACCGCTTACGTTTACTGGCTCAGTTGCGTGATTTATTTACTAGCGTTGCAGATATTTCAGTGTTGCAGCACTAAGCTGAATGATTGAAATAAAAACCCGCTTTAAAGCGGGTTTTTATATTAAAGTATTTTGAGAAACAGCTAAATAGTATTCACTCACAACTATATCATGTTGCAAAGACTGAGTTTGCTCACGAATAAACTCTCCATCCTCCTCGCCATTGCTACATTCTATTAGTTCTTGCAACTCATACAATCGCATTTGAAACTCTGAAATTTTTTTTTGTCTTAGATTTACTAAACGAGTAGATTCCAAATTAAGTACTCGAATAGTTTCTCTACCTTTAATAATAGAATTATCATCTAGATTATCTTTTATATTAATATGTCCATTAGGTAAAAAAGCTAAATATCTAGCTGGATCTTCAGTATCAGGTCTTATTAAATTTGTAGCGTCATAATCAGTAACCTGATCATCTTTGTATCTTCCACAATGATCTGGATGGTCACATGAGCCAAATAAATTATCCCATTCATATATACTCCTACCCCTCAAACCTTTTAGGATATGTTGTGGAGTTAAGTGCTCAATATGACAATTTTCCCCTATTAGCTTTCGTTCACAATAAGCACAAAAAAAGTTTTGCATTATATTTAATGCCTGCCATATTTCCGATTTATCAGAATCCTCTAAATCCCATTTGGTAGGACTAGTTTTTTTTAGTTTATGAAGACAAGTTGGAGCAACGGGTCGATTTAATTTTCTCATCCCTAACCTCGTTGCCCTATACGCTTTCTTATTAATAAAAGTTTAATTTGATTATTAATACTTGAAATAACAGGATGATCTTTATCGAAATGATTGACCAACTTTTCAAATAACGGCGAATTCAAACATGAGGTGCGACAGTTTCAAAAGCCATATGATAATCAACAAGCTGAGCAAATTTCTCTAATGGTGTAAGCCAATCTAACGCCTTTCTAGGACGAGTATTCAGTGACATGGCAAC
>NZ_JACBEZ010000045.1:0-23914 GCF_013391465.1 Acinetobacter sp. SwsAc2
CCATGTCACTGAATACTCGTCCTAGAAAAGCGTTAGATTGGCTTACACCATTAGAGAAATTTGCTCAGCTTGTTGATTATCATAAGACTTTTCAAACTGTCGCACCTCATGTTTGAATTCGCCCTGTTTATGAATTTGCACTAATTTTTAATGTATTGAGTGAATGTTGTAATTATTTATATATTTTTTAGCGACTTAATCTGATTTATGTACGATTAATAAACATTTGATGGTTTGTTACTACAAAATGACTTATCAAAATGAAATAAACCATATACAATGCACCCCATCAAGACGTCGCGCTCATAGCTCAGCTGGATAGAGCACTTGGCTACGAACTAAGGGGTCGGGAGTTCGAATCTCTCTGAGCGCACCAACTTGAACAATCAACCGCAAATGTTGCGGTTTTTTTGTGCCTGCATTTTCTGTTCATTAGAAATTCATAGCAGGGATGGATTTTTTGCCGTAGTTATTCAGTTGTTTTTTGCATCTCAGTTTTATCATGCGGTTCTGATATCAGTATGGCCTCGGCTTAAGTGGATCTCCACTAATCAACATCGATCTGCTAAAGTCCTAAAAAAATGATCGATTGTGTTGTAGTATTGAGCTCAATATTTTTAGCTATTTGATATGACCCTATGTCAGAGAACAAGCCTGCATTATCGACACGTTATTTCCTCACTTTAGAAGAGTCCCAAGATGGTTTTGCCTTAGCGACCTTTGGTAAAAAGCAAATGACGCGGTTTATCACGCCGTTGATTAGTGTCGGGATTATTGTGTGGGGCTTTATGCTCGGCTTTTCAGGCGTCGGTCGCTACTATGTGGTATTGGGTATATTTTTCTTGGTTTTACAAATTCTCATGCGCTATTGGTTCCTGCCGATGATGTTTAAGCGCCAATTTGTGAAATATCAGTTTGGTAAAAGTGAGCAAGGTATCGATTTATACCAAGATTATGCGGAAATTTATGCCAATGGTCGCAAGCAAGTGGTCCATTATAATGAAGTGCAAAAGTTTGCCAGTGGCAAGTTGACCTATATGCTTGAGCTGAAAAACCGTACTGTGGTGATTGTACCTAAGCGTGCGTTGGTCGATAGTGCGGATCAAGCAAAATTTGAAAATACTTTCAAAAAATAAGCATTTTGCTCCATAACACCATCAAAAAATCAGAGGAAGATCATGAGTACACGTCCATCTAAAATTGTCTGTGTCGGTCGTAGTTATGCAGACCATGCCAAAGAATTAGGCAATGCGGTTCCTGATCGTCCGGTTTTATTTATCAAACCACCGAGCAGTTTGCTCAGTTTAGATGCGGGCATCTCTTGGAATCCTGCATGGGGCAGCTGCCATTATGAATGTGAACTGGTTTTACGCATTGACCATCGCCTAAGCAAAGCAACCGATCCAGCTCAAGCTCTGCAAGCAGTGGGAGCTGTGACTTTAGGTTTGGACTTAACTTTACGTGACTTACAAGATGATTTGAAAACCAAAGGCCAGCCTTGGGAACGTGCCAAAGCCTTTGATGGTTCGTGTGTACTGGCAGACTGGGTTGCTGTTTCCGATGTGGTACAGGACTGGGATGATGTGCATTACAGTTTTCATGTCAATGATGAGCTGCGCCAAGCGGGCAACACTGCACACTTAATTTTTGACATTGGCACCTTGTTGGCCGACATTAGCCAAGTCTTCACTTTGGAAGCGGGCGATGTAGTCATGACAGGTACACCTGCTGGGGTAGCTGCACTACAGGCGGGTGAACAGTTGAAAATGACTCTAAAAGGGAAAAACCAAGATTATTCTTGGAATACCTTTGTTCAAGCTTAATTCACAGGCTTTCAAACCCCATCATTCAAAAAGATCACTTCGGTGATCTTTTTTTAGCGTTATTGGTGGCTATGGTACAGTTTACGGAACTGATCGGGGGTATATACCATCCAGCGTTTAAACATATTAATAAAGGCCGATGCATTGGCATAGCCCAAATCCAGCGCGATACTTTCGACCTTTTTTCCCTCTGTCAGCATGCTCATGGCTTTCATGACTTTTAAGCGCTGTCGCCATTCATTCAAGGACATGCCAAGTTCTTTTTGGCTATAACGTGCCAGTGTGCGTTCAGTCATATTGTGCTGTACCGCCAGTTGTTGCAAAGAACTGTTATCCGCAGGGTGCAGATGTAAAAAATCTAAAATGCTTTTCAGGGTCGGGTGTTCAGAGTGTGGTAAATAGCTGCTGACCAATTCTGCATGATGTAACTGATCAAGCAAAACATAGAGTAAGCGCATATGTTCAGGTGCATCATCTGGCAGACTAGATTGTCTCAAATGTTTGAATAGTGCCGAGACCAAAGGTGAGCTGAGCATAATACCCGCTTGCTGAGGTAGATGGGTGCATAAGCTTTCATGGATATACAAGGTGCCATGCGAGACATCGGTGCGATTTAAGCTGCTATGAGCCACATTGGGTGGGAGCCAAATGCCATAAGGTGGTGGGGTAAGGTAGTCAATCTGGTTAATATTCACTTCCATCACACCATTAAAGGCGTATACAAATTCCCCCCATGCATGTCCATGCACAGGATAAACCGACTGCGCGGGGTCTTCGCGAAAGCTGATCCACAATAATTTATCAATATGATCATTGGTCGGTAATTGTTTGAGTGGCGCGCTCTTTTTTTGTAGCATTGGGTTTGCACTGGAAGTTGCCTTCTGAACGTTTATCGCTCATTCAGTGGTTGGGCATTGCATGTGCATTTTTTGGGATTGTGATTGCATTTTTATTTCGTCCTGCAGGCTCACAAGCGGCTGCAAGTTCTGCACTTTGGGGTGATGCTTTAGCACTTTTGGCAGGGGTATTGTGGGCAGCCACAACCATTGCAGTGCGGTTGACTAAACTAGCAGAAGCACCTGCGACCCAAACTTTGTTTTATCAGCTCTTTATCGCATTTTTAGTGTTATTGACTGTGGCTTTCTTCATGGGACAAGCGACGATTCACTGGTCTGTATTATCCGTTACAAGTTTGCTTTTCCATACCATTGTCGTGTCATTTGCCAGTTATCTGATTTGGTTTTGGCTGTTGAAAAAATATTTGGCATCCCAGTTGGGAGTCTTTTCTTTTCTGACTCCAATCTTCGGGATGTGTTTTGGTGTGGTGTTACTCAATGAACAGCTGGAACTCAACTTTTTGGTAGGAACATGCTTTGTGTTGATGGGGGTGACGGTGGTGAGTTTGCATCACAAAATTAAGCAGTATGTGCAGGCATTTAGAATGGCTTTGCAGTAAATACTGAGTCGGCTTGAATCTACCTTAAATTCAGGGTGAAGGTTGAACTTAAATTGCTTTGATTCAACATATAAAAAACGTGTCATAGACACGTTTTTTAATATGAAGGCTTAAGATTTATCATCAAAAATTGTAGACAGCGGAATAGCGAGTTTGGCCGCCAAGTAATCATCCGATTCTACTAACGCTGGGCCAATTTTTTGCATCCAGACATCATCCGGATGGACATTACCCAAATCTTTACGCTTTGGTAAAGGGTAAGGAAGTTTGCTGTAAAAACTCCAAAAATCGACTTGAGATAAATTGCGTACCAGCACATATTGGTTGTCATCGGTACGTTTGACTAAGTTTTGTTGTTCAAGCATAAACACGTAACTCGGCCAACGCCCCAATTCATCCCGCCCTAATACATCTAAAGCTTCATCATCAGAGATACTGAGTCCTTGTTGCTGCTTTTTATAAAACAGCTCCAGCAAATCTAGTAGCATAATGACAGGGTGCCGTTTTTGCTCTTTATGGGAGGTAAAGGCGGTCAGGGCATAACTAATTTCGACCCCAATCAGGACAATATTCCACGACAGAAAAATCCATAACAGGAAAATGGGAATCGCGGCAAATGCACCATAGATAATTTCATAACTGGTGAAGTTCGACATAACGAAGCCGAACAAATTTTTCAGAAGTTCAAACACGACGGCACTAAATAAACCTGCAATCAAAGCCGATTTAATCGGGACGCTGCGGTTTGGAATGGTCCAATTCAGGATAAAAAAGCCAACAACGGTTAAGCAAAATGAAATCAGCCACAGGACAAATGCGCCATCAAGCTCATAGCCTGCAAAATTATTGCTCAGAACATTGAGGGAAGCCATCGTCGACGAAATGACAAAGGCACTACCGAGTAGAATGGGGCCCAAAGAAATAATGGTCCAATAGCGCATAAAGCCAATAATGCCGCCGCGAGTCTCACGAACGCGCCAAATTCGATTAAAGACCGTTTCAATACTGGTTAGCATCATGACGGTAGTGACGAATAAAAATAAGATCCCGATAATGGTTAAATTACTGGATTTATCGGTAAACGCATTTAAGGCCTTGTCAAAAGCAATCGTGGTTTTCGGTAAAAAATTACTATAGATCAGTTGTTGTAATTGCTGTCGTGCAGGTTCAAGCGCTTTGATTGAGGAAATGATCACCAAAAAAACGGTCAGCATTGGAACGACGGCAAACAGGGTCGTATAGGTCAGTGAACCTGCTTGTTCACGACATCGATCGGCCTCAAAGCGGCGCAGTACAAATAAAACGAACTGAAACCAAGTTTTCTCATAGAAAGGAAGTCTTCTTAAGTACTGTTCTAACATAGGCAAAGTATCTCTTTTGTTTTCTTCATCTTTTCTACATTTTTCACCCTAAGCTTAACCAAAAAATAGGAAAAATACCGTATAGTTTTATTTTTTCTGTCACCGAACTCTATTCATGCAAACCTATGTTTTAGTTTTATATTACAGCAAATATGGCAGTACCCGTGAAATGGCGCATCTGATTGCAAATGGAATTGAAGCCAGTGGTGTTGCAGTTAAAATTCGAACGGTGCCGAATATTGCGGCTGTGGTGAAGGAAGCAGAGCCGAGTATTCCTGCAGAAGGCGATATTTATTGTAGTTTAGAGGACTTGGCAAACTGTGCAGGTTTGGCGCTAGGCTCACCAACCCGCTTTGGTAACATGGCCTCTGAAATGAAATATTTCCTCGACCAGACCACCAGTCTTTGGCTCAATGGAGCTTTGCATGGCAAGCCGGCTTGTGTGTTTACTTCGTCAGGTTCGATGCATGGTGGCCAAGAAAGTACTTTATTGACTATGCTGCCACCATTGTTTCATCATGGCATGATGATTTTAGGGTTGAACAATGCCATTCCCGCATTGTCACATACTAAAACAGGTGGAACACCGTATGGCGCGAGCCATGTCAGCGGGCCTCGACATGATCAGCACTTAAGCCAAGATGAAAAAGTGCTGTGCGAAGCTCAAGGTAAGCGTCTTGGGGAAGTTGTGAAGAAACTACAAGCCTAGAACATTGAGACATGAAAAAAGCCCATCAAGGATGGGCTTTTTATTATTGGGCTGGCGTCAGATGCTGTTCTTTGAACTTTGTACCGCACTTGAGACATTTATAGTCAAGAAAGACATTTTTATCGACAATCACACCCGCTTTTTTACCAAAACGATGTCCTAAAAACCCGCCTGTTACACCAATACTGACTGCACCGACAAAAGTGCCAATGGTACCACCCATAATCACCCCAAGAGGTCCAGCCGCTGCACCGATCGCTGCACCAATAGAGGCTCCAGATGCTGCACCACCGACGGTACCAGCGGTTGCACCTGCCGAACTGAGCAATACGCCCCCAATTTTAGTCAGTTGTTGCTCGTGATTGCGTTTTTCAACATCACTAGAGCCACATTTTGGGCAGAGAATTGTATTTTCCATAGTCTATTGGCCTATTCGGGTGACCAGTGATTGAAGCTGGCAGCCGTTTTACGGTGTGGATGACACGTTGCGCAGAACAACCGTGTTTTGAGCTTAAATTTGAAAGATCTAAACAACTGAATCTAGAGTAAATCTTAGTTGAACTTGCGGCAATAATATTTATTAAACTTGTAATTTCTTGAGTACTTTATGCTGTGTTTTTAAATACAGTTTAGTTGGCAAAGTGAATTCGGTTTCGTCCTGCTTGTTTGGCACAGTACAAGGCTTTATCTGCGCGTTTAAAAACATCCTCTGCATCTGCATCATGTTTGCCGACTTCAGCAACCCCTATACTGACGGTGAAACATAGCACTTCTTGCTCATAATGTACTTCCATCGCCTCAATTGTTGAACAGATGCGTTTAAAGACCCGCATAGCTTCATCACCCAAGCAGGCGGGTAAAATAATCGCAAATTCCTCACCGCCAATACGGGCTAGAAAGTCTTCGTCACGCAGTACGCTGCGGATTTTTTTGGTCATCTTTTTCAGCACATGGTCACCTGCGGTATGCCCATAACAGTCATTCAGCTGTTTAAAGTGATCAATATCTAAGATACCTATCGTAAATGGCACGCGAGTATGGCTGAAGTGCTGCATGGTTTGATTACTTTCTTGCACAAATACTCGACGGTTAAAGGTTCCTGTGAGTTCATCTGTAGACGCTAAGACAGCCATTTCTTGCACTTGTAAATGCAGTTTAATGTTTAAAGCTAACCAAGTGGCGAGACTCTGTAAAAGAATCGCTTGTTGTAGGGTGTAGTGATGTTTACGTTGATCTGCCACATTTAAGGTGCCAATACACACGCCATTGTGAATCATGGGCGCATCCATACAGGTGCCCATGCCATGCTCGGAAAGCATTTTACAATCCAGCTCATCCGACTGAGCGAGGTCATCGCAAATGATCAGTTGAGACTGGGCAAAGACTCGTCCGACAAAAGTCTGCCCAATCGGAATTTTAAAATCCATCGGAATCGCATGATTACCTGAGATCGAATACAGCTTGAGATATTCTTCAGTATCTTGCAAGGTAATACTGGCCCGATCCGCATCAAACACGTGAGAAATCCAGTAAGCAATGGTATCTAGAACAGCTTGCAAGGAGTCTGCTTTACTCAAGTCGTGAATGAAGTCTACAGGGAGTTGGATGGAGTGCGCGCCATCAAAGCCAGATAATTGGCTTGGGGGTAAATGATCGTTCAGTTAATTGATTCTTGTTTATCATTCAATTCGGTATCTCTATAAAATAGTATCCAATTTAGTCTTTGTTTGTTTTGCTCTTAGAAAGTGGACATTACCTTTTAGATTTGATCATGCTATATAAATCGCATTTCTCCAACTTTAATGTAAAAAAACGATATATTTTTACTTTAAATTAAAAATAACCTACAGAGCAAATGTGGCATTTACATGTGATGACCCGCGGGTCATCTGAGTGACAAAAAAAAGAGCACCTGAAGTGCTCTTTTTTGAAGTTAAACGCCGTGATTAGTCACGAACAAATTCAACAGTACCATTTGCCAATGACTTTACGCGTGCCAAAGATTCAACGCGGTAGCCTTTTTCAAGCAAAATGTCACGGCCAGGTTGGAATGATTTTTCAATCACAATACCGACACCAACAACTTCTGCTTTCGCTTGGTGAATTAAGTCAATCAGACCCAATGCTGCTTGACCATTGGCCAAGAAGTCATCAATCACGAGGGCTTTGTCAGCTGAACTGATGTGCTTATTTGAAATTGCAATCGTGCTTTCCGTTTGCTTGGTAAACGAAAAGACTTTTGAGCGGTAAAGGTCATCTTTTAAGGTTAAAGATTGGTATTTACGCGCAAAAATAACGGGCACGCCCAGTTCTAAACCTGCCATGATTGCAGGTGCGATACCTGATGCTTCAATCGTGATGATTTTAGTGATGCCTGCATCTTTAAAACGAGCAGCAAATTCTTTACCGATTAATTGCATCATAACCGGATCAATTTGGTGGTTTAAGAAAGCATCAACTTTCAGAACTTCATCAGATAGAACGATACCTTCGCTTAAGATTTTCTGTTCTAGTGCGTACACGGGAGAATCCTCTAGGGGCAGGTGCTTTTCAAGCAAAAGCGTATTTTAGGAAGCACCTGAAAAAATGCAAGTAAAATTCGTCAAAATGACTAATTGCTTGCACCTTTATAACCCGTTAATAGCAATCCATAGGATGTTTTCTTATCCACATGGCTGACTTTGACTGGAAGATAGTCCAATTTAGGTGCTAACCAGAAAATAGTTTCGCGACCAGGTTTGTCATGTTTCATGACCACTTTAATGGTGTCAAAGGTGCCATAATCGGTTTTGATTGATTCAGAACCTTGCTTCACAAATTTACGTGCTTCCACTTCTTTGGCATCGGCCAAATAATAAGTCGATTTTAAACCGCCATTTTTGATGTCTTCCCGAAGTTGTAATTCAGCATTCAGTTCATCCAGTACGCCGGCTTTCCAAGCGAAAGAACGTGCTTCTTTGTCCTTCTTGGTATTGATGGTTTTTGCAGCTGGATTGAAGTTAATACTCATGGTGTTGTTATGCACCAAAATTTTACTGCTACGGCTAAAACTGCTGGACTGAATTTGCTTACCATTAAAACTAAAGCGACTGCTTTCGGTTGCAGAGGCGATACCACCAGCTTTGGCTGCAAAGACATAGTTCCAGTTGTTGCCCGATTTCGATAACGTACGTGACGCTGAGCCCATGTTTTTGCCATTATAGTTAAATTGATAACTGGCTTGGAATGGACTCATGGCAAAGGTTTGACTTGAGAAACCGACAAAGAGCAAGGTGCTGACACCTGTTGCCATTGCGACTGTTTTCAACATTGATTTAGCCATAAGAAAAAGTTTCCTATTCAGTTGTAGGCACAAATTTTTTGCATAGAAATATTATGCACGTTGATTATGAAGAAAAAATTCGAAACATAGGGCAAACTGTAGTTTTATGTTTCTTTTACCCACCTTAAGTCACATTTTAGTCGTAGCATCCCGAGTTATTTTTGTCGAATTGGCGAGACCGTGCTTTCGTCTAGATTGGGTTCAATCAAGTCATCGATAGAGGTTTGCGAAAACTTATTGAACAAGGCCGTTAAGTTGACATTACCGATCACCACCAATTCTGCTTCACGCAATACGGCATGATTGACATGGACCTTACCTAAGGTATCGATAATAGAACGATTTTTTCCTAACCAACGATTCAGATCCAAATGCAGTAGATCATCTTTGACTTTAATCACATTTAGTTTTTCTAAAATCATGCCTAAGGGGTCTTGGTTCAGGACTTTTTGATAAAAGAATAGGGCACAGCGCACACCCATTTTATGAAATACCGTTGGGTATTCAGCATCCAGCACACTGGTGTCACTGATTTGCTCAAATACGATCAACTGCGTTTTTTTATTTAATTCCATTTGTGCCAGCTTCAAATCTACCGAAAGCGTGAGTTTGAGTCCGTTATAGTCGAGCGTGGCATATAAACGTAACCAATCATCATGTAAGTCGGCATGCAGGTCTTTCAACATTCTCACGTTGTCGGTCACAAAACGTTGAAAAGTGGCATTTAAAAAGACTTGAGACATTGGAAACTCACGCTCATCCTCAATAAATCCTTCCGCCTTTTGATAAACTTGGCGTAAACGATTTGAAATGTTGGAAATAAGCGTTTGCATATAAAGGCATCCTAGCGAATCAACGTGTTTGAGCGATCAGATCTCTGATCGAAATGTTTGAAAAATACTGCTCATGAACCTTGCAGTTTAGCAAAATTAATTGCACCATTTTCATGATTTTATGAAACAGTGAATCTAAATGGCACAAGGTCTCATTCTACGCAATAAAATGAAGACTGTGTCTATTTTATACTGCGCGCCTGCGCTTTGGGGAACAAGACAAATTGTCGGTTTGGTGTGATGCTTAGAAAAATAAATGTAATGCCTTTGGCTCATGATTGGTGGAAAGACCCAATTTTTACAGCGACTGTCGTACTGGCGGTATTTTTGCATCTCGTGATTTTGACTTTGCAGTTTGCGATGCCTCAAGAAAATGATGCGGCAGTGAAAGAAATTGCCGTTACCTTGCGTCCTTCTGATCAAAAAATTGAAAATGCAGATTTTTTAGCGCAAGCCGATCAACAAGGTTCAGGGACCTTTCGTGAGTCACATCGCATGTCGAGTGACATGCCCGCACCGATGCTTGAGCAAAGTACAGGCGAACAGCAGCGTGAAACTTTAGAACAGATCCAACAAAAACGTGAGCTGAATTTTGAAGAAAAACTGTTAATGACGACTTTGAGTTGGCAAAAACAAGCTGAGGATAACCAGCGCAAAAAAGCCATGGAAGAAATGAACAGTCAGTTTCAAGCCAAAGCAGCAATGGTGGCCAGCCTTGAAGCGCAATATTTACAACGCCAACAAAACTTTAGCCGTCAGCAAAAAATTAAAACAGTCGATGGTATTCAAGCCAAGCAAGATATTTCGGCCGCCTATCTTGAAAAGTTCCGTCAGAAAGTGGAATTTTATGGCAACCGTTACTATCCAGAAGCTGCTAAACAGCAGCGGCTGGCGGGTGAAGTGCGTTTAATGGTGATTCTAAATGCATCAGGAGGTATCCGCGCCATTCGCCTGATTGATAGTTCAGGCCATGAAATGCTCGATGAGGCTGCAAAAGCCTCGGTGCGTAAGGCTGCACCATTCGGTGGATTTGATACCAAAATGAAGGATATTTCTGAGTTACGCATTGTACGTACATGGCGTTTTGACCCAGCAGAGGCAGAGTTTGAAGTGCACTGAGCTGTTCACTTTTAAGTGTACTTTAATAATTTTACTTACTTCGGTTTATTGGGTTGCGCGTACATAGGCAGCGTCTTGACGTCCACCGATCCAAGTCACAATTAAATGAGACTCTTCCACATCTAGGCGGCTAGGAAAGATTTCTAAATGCTTGCTATATTTCGGCAGTGCCTTTAAACCAATGCAGTTGCCATTTTTCCACCATGTCCCCTCAGCATATTGATCTAAAGAGCCGACAGCTAAGTACCATTTAAATTTACCGTTGGTCTCTAGTAAAAGCTCGGAACCGACCTCCATAACACCCTGCAAATAATAATGTCCAGCCCACGCCTGAGCAGTGTCTTGAAACTTCACTTCTTGACAGGATGTTTGATTTTGATCATTGCTCTTGGCATAAAGCGAGGTAGTGCAGGATAGGGCGATCATGCAGAGTAGTTTTGAAATTGGTGTATGCATTTTTATAATCTCTTTATCTATTTTTTCATCTTGCTTTATTTTTAGCATAAATAAACCCGATACATCGAAATGAATCGGGTAAGTTGTTTCAAATCTAGTAGTTACTATTCTAAATAAGGGTTTTCAAAACCGAGTTTAGCCAAAATTTCAATTTCGATGCCTTCCATTTCTTCAGCATCTGCTTCTGATGTTTCATGGTCATAGCCCATAAGGTGCAAAGTGCCATGGATCAGCATATGAGTGAAATGCGTCAGTGGCGCTTTGTTTTGTTCTTTCGCTTCCAACAGCACCACAGGAATGCAAATGACCAAATCGCCAATGGGAAATGAGTCAAGGATTTGCGCCATTTCATCGGGTAAGTCGCTCGGGAAAGACAATACATTGGTTGATTTATCTTTGCCGCGATATTCCAAATTCAATTTATGACTTTCGTTATGGTCGACACAAGCAATACCAACTTCACAGTTACTTTGTGTACCAATATGACGTAAAACAGTTTCTACAACTTTTTTGATATAGCCACGTTTCAAGACCAACTCAGGTGCTTGAAAGTCCTGTTGTAGAGAAAGACTCAGTTTCAAAATAGATCCTTAAATAATGATATCTGCGGGCATTTTAAAATGCCCGCAGACTTTAACTTAATGCTGAGCATCGGCAGCGGCATCATTTTCAGCCACTAAGGCCTCTTGACGCGCTTTGCGTTCAGCACGAGCTTCAGCCGTTAAGCGATGTTGTTCTGCATCCCATCCCTCATAAGCTTCAACAATTTTTTGCACTAATTGGTGGCGTACCACATCACGAGAGTGGAAGCGGGTAATGTGAATTTCTTTGATTTTGTCGATGATTCGTAAAGCATGCGCCAGACCAGATTGCTGACCACGCGGTAAGTCGACCTGTGTGATATCGCCAGTAATCACTGCGCGCGAACCAAAGCCTAAGCGTGTGAGAAACATTTTCATTTGTTCAGGCGTGGTGTTTTGCGCTTCGTCTAAAATCACGAAAGAGTGGTTTAAAGTTCGACCACGCATATACGCCAGTGGTGCGACTTCAATCACCTGACGTTCAATCAGTTTGGCTACTTTTTCAAAACCAAGCATTTCATACAAGGCGTCGTAGAGTGGGCGCAAATAGGGGTCGATTTTCTGGCTTAAATCACCGGGTAGAAAGCCGAGTTTTTCACCCGCTTCAACGGCAGGACGAACCAATAAGATCCGTTGAATTTCGTTGCGTTCTAGCATGTCGACTGCGGCTGCAACTGCGAGATAGGTTTTACCTGTACCCGCAGGCCCAATACCAAAAGAAATATCACTTTGTAGAATACGCTGCACATAACGCTTTTGGTTGGCACCGCGTGGATTGATACGACCTTTACGGGTTTGGAGCCACACTTCATCTAAACCAGTGTGCTCTTGCCCGTCGAGGTCTTCTTGCAATTCACGGTCAGTCTGACTGCCTTGAATCATGAGGTGTAAGGTGTCGGCACTGATTTGTGACGTATTTTCTGCTTCTTCATGCAGGCGATGGAGCAGACCTTCGGCTCTCTCAACTGCATCCATTTCACCATCGACATAAAATGCATCACCTCGATGGGAAATAGTGACATCTAAACGCTGTTCGATTTGTTTCAAATGACCGTTATAAGCACCGAGCATGCTCTTTAAACGTTCTATTGAAACCCCAGGAAAAGTTACTGTACGTCGAATCGCTGCAGTCAAGAGAATTCCTTTAAGTAGTCAGAATCTATTCCCTTACATTACGCCACGTCAGGCTCAAGATTCAAGAGTTCACCATAAACAAAATTCAAAGTTTTAATCTCTGTCACTTCGATTTCAGCGAAACGTCCGACCCATGCTGCATCACCAATAAAACTCACATAACGAGTGTTATCCGCCGTGCCAATCAGTAAGTTTGGATCTTTGTCAGAAACCTTTTCGACCAAAACGCGTTGAATCGTGCCGAGCATGGCATCGGTCTTGTCAATACTTGAGCGTTTGATCCATTTTTGAACTTTACTGAGACGCTCTTTTTTCACCTCTTCAGAGGTGGTGTCTTCAAGATCGGACGCAGGTGTACCCGGACGTTTTGAATAGACAAAACTGTAGGAATGGTCGAAGTCCATATCTTTGATGAATTGATAGGTTTCTTCAAAGTGCGCATCGGTTTCACCCGGGAAGCCAATGATAAAGTCACTGGATAAATGCATATCTGGACGAACTTTACGTAATTTGGCAATTTTGTCGATATACACATCAATGGTGTGGTTACGCTTCATGGCTTGCAATACATCGTTTGAGCCGCTTTGCACGGGCAAATGTAGATGCGACACCATTTGCGGTAGGTCACGGTAACATTCAATCAAGTCATCATTAAACTCAAGTGGATGTGAGGTGGTGTAGCGTAAACGCCCAATACCAGGAATTTCTGCAACCAGACGTAATAAGTCTGCAAAAGTACAGATATTGCCTTCAAACGTTTCACCACGGTAACCATTGACGTTTTGACCCAATAAAGAAATCTCACGGACACCTTTTTCGGCTAAAGTCGCAATTTCAGCTAAAACGTCATCTAGTGGGCGAGAAACTTCTTCACCACGGGTGTAGGGCACCACACAGAATGAACAATATTTTGAACAACCTTCCATAATTGAAACAAAAGCCTTGTAACCTTCTACACGCGGTTCAGGTAAAAAGTCGAATTTTTCAATGTCTGGGAAAGAAATATCCACCAATTTGATTTTTTCTTTCTTGGGTTTTTCGATTTGATCAAAGTGCTGATCCAGCATTTGTGGCAAACGGTGCAAGGTCTGTGGGCCGAAAATCATGTCGACATAGTTGGCACGTTTTTGAATGTTGTCACCTTCTTGAGAGGCCACACAACCACCGACACCAATGATCAGGTCTGGATTTTTGTCTTTCAGCTTGCGCCAGCGACCCAATTCAGAGAACACTTTTTCTTGGGCTTTTTCACGAATCGAGCAGGTATTCATCAGTAGAATATCGGCTTCTTTCGGATCTTGGGTCAGCACATAACCGTGCGAGTCGCCAAGTAAGTCTGCCATACGGTGACTGTCATACTCATTCATCTGACACCCTTGCGTTTCGATATACAGTTTTTTAACTGATCCATCGATGGCTGGGGTGTGCTGTGGCTGGGTAACAGTGTTTTCTGAGGCAGCTTGGGCACCATTTGGAATGAAGGTTTGAACCGTCATGTAGGCTCCTAAGGGGGATAAATCTAGGTTTTTGTGTCTGATCGGTATCTGTGGCGGCGAAAGCAGAGCTTGGCTGGCGACAAAAAGGGGCGATCAAACACCATGTGAAATCTACGAAAGGCGCATATTTTAGCAGGAAATCTGAATAAACTTATAGCTTTAAATCTGAAGCTAAAAAGATTGATTTGTGAAGCGAAAATGCAGGAAAATTAATATTGTCTAATCATAAGGTTACATAAGAGAACAATAGAGTCTGTTATGAGTTATTAAACTAATGAAAATGATGAGACGAGACTAGGCAATCCAAAGATGACTGAAGGCAAACCCATGTTAAAACGATTACAGAATAAATATTATCAAGTGTTTGCGTTGGGTGTGGCTGCCTTAGGTCTATCTGCAGCGACACATGCCGCAGATGAACAGTTTAATAATGCCTTGCGTGCAGCAAATGCTGGCAATGTTGGTTTATTACAACAATATCAAAGCAGTATGCAGGGTGATGTGCTGGGCTATTATCCTGAATATTGGGTACTTAACAGTAATTTGGCGTTGCAACCTGCGGCGAACATTGTCAATTTTACACAGCGCTATCCGCAATCTGCCATGGCTGAGAAGTTAGCAGCAGATTACATTGAAGAAAAAGTCAAAATGGCCGACTTTGCTTCCGCGCAGCCAGTATTGGCCTATGTGTCCAATGCAGATCGCGCAGAAAGCTGTGCTATAGCACAAGTCCGTGCCAAGTCTGGCGACCCTTTGGTTTTTGCTGAATATAAAGATGTTTGGCTCACGACCAATTCACAGCCTGAGTCTTGTACGGGGCTAGGGCGCATGATGTTGTCTAGTCCACTGATGACGGAACAAGACAAACAACAACGTTTATGGGCACAGCTACGTGCAGGGCAGTCAGGTCAAGCGATTGCAACCGCACAAACCATTGGCATGAATCTGTCTTTGGCACAACTGAATAGCATTCAAGCCGATCCACTGAACTATCTCTGGTCCGCACCGAAAGCGTCGGCGGCAGATCAAGCGTATTTAATTTATGCCATTGGCCGTTTAGCCGACAGTGATCTAAATACTGCACTGGCGTCGGTCAAGCGTGCTGCAGAAGGAACACCTGAGTCGGTGCAAAAAGCGTTGTATCGCGCTGTGGGGTATATCGGTGGCACAACCGTTATGAAAAACAATTTTAATGTGGAAGTGTTGCAAGCCTTCGATCGGAGCTACGGTTTACCACTGAGTGAAGAAGAAGCTGAAATCTATGCACGCCAAGCCATTCGTTTCGGCGCATGGGAGAGTGTCATTCGTGCCATTGATGGCATGAGTGTGACGCAAAAACAAGAAGACCGCTGGCAATATTGGTTAGCCCGTGCTTCAGAACAACGTGGTGATGCAAAGTCAAAAGCACTGGCGCGCGAGATCTTCAAAAAATTGTCAGTAGGTGACGATTATCATAACTTATTGGCAAAAGATCGTATTGGTCAGCGTTATCAAACGATTCCAGCCAATACCCAACCGAGCAATGCGGATGCGCAGCGTTTGAGTCAAGATATTCACTTTAGCCGTGCTTTTGCACTGCGCAACGTCAATGCGCCAGACAATTATGTCAACCGTGAATGGAATTGGGCTGTTCGACAAGCTTATTTAAAACAAGATGATGGCTTAATTTTGGCTGCTGCCAAACGTGCCACAGAAATGGGATGGTATGACCGCGCGATCTATGCAGCCGATCGAACCGTCAAGCAGCATAACTACAGTTATCGTTATGCCATGCCGCATCAAAGCTATGTGGTCAGCCATAGTCGCAATGCAGGCATAGATCCTGCATGGGCGTATGGGTTAATGCGCCAAGAAAGCCGATTTGTTACCCATGCACGTTCGCATGTCGGGGCAGGTGGTTTGATGCAAATCATGCCAGATACGGCAAAACTGGTCGCTAGACAAATGGGTGAAACCTATAATCCTGCTGCACTGAGTGATATGAATACCAATGTACGTTATGGCACATTCTACTTGTCCATGATTCAAAGCCAATTAAGCAACAGTCCTGTACTTGCCACAGCAGGTTATAACGCAGGGCCAAATCGTGCGCGCCGTTGGCAGCCTGAAAGTCAGCCGATTGCGGCGGATCAATACACAGAAAGTATTCCTCTGACTGAAACACGCGATTACGTCAAGCATGTCATGAGTAATGCGACCCATTATGGTGTGCTGCTTGGCCAAGGACCGCAGTCCATTACTCAGCGCATGCAAAATATTCCTTTTAGAAGTCAATGATAAAGGCCTAGGCATTTTATGGTTTTGATGTCATCCCAATCAGTCTTAACGCAAAAGCTTTTGCTATTGATCAGCAGCTGCATTGCTATGGGATTTTTTGCGACATCAGCCCATGCAACACCGACCGTGTTTGGCTATGTGATGGAAGTTCAAATGACACCCGCCGTGTGTTTGTTCGATAGTCAAGGCTCAAAGAAACGGAAATGTTTGGAAGGCTATTCACTCAATATCACAGGCTTATACCCTGAAACTACGACACGAGAGTGTCAGACCAAGTCTTCAGCTGTATTGTCTCCGCTTCAAACTAAAGTGGTGGCTAGGGTGATGCCCGATGAGCATGCACGTCGCCAGTTGTGGGCAGAGATAGGTGGTTGTGTGCCGATGAGTGCCAGTCAATATTTTCGTAACGTGATTAATTATGCAGAACGTTTAAAAATTCCCGCAGATTTGACTTCATCTGAAAATAAAACCGCGCAACTGCATAGCTTACGTGGACAGTTCCAACGTTTGAATCCTGGACTGCCTGCAAGCGGGCTGCGTTTTAGCTGCCGTACTCACCGTCAAACCAATATTTTGACCGAAGTCAAGGTCTGTTATAAACCCAATGGTCAGTACAAAGGTTGTGCAGAGAATATACAAGAAAACTGCCCAAATTCTTTTGCGATCAAGGGTTCTTACTAATCTCTTTCCTTAAATTAATTTATATTTCCTATCATACTTTTGTTGGAATTCATTCTCTTTTACATGCATCTGCCAAAGTATTGGAGTACAATCTTTGCCGTTTATGATTATTAAGATTAGATAGAACAGCTATTTAATCATATAACGTTCCTCAAATGGAGATAAGTACATGAAGCAACCTGTTCGCGTTGCCGTTACTGGCGCTGCTGGTCAAATCGGTTATAGCCTATTATTCCGTATCGCTAGTGGCGAAATGTTAGGTAAAGACCAACCAGTTATTCTGCAATTGTTAGAAGTTCCTTTTGAGAAAGCTCAAGCTGCGCTTAAAGGCGTAATGATGGAATTAGACGACTGTGCTTTCCCATTATTGGCTGGCATGATCGGTACTGAT
Source organism: Acinetobacter sp. SwsAc2 (assembly GCF_013391465.1). Taxonomy (NCBI): domain Bacteria; kingdom Pseudomonadati; phylum Pseudomonadota; class Gammaproteobacteria; order Moraxellales; family Moraxellaceae; genus Acinetobacter; species Acinetobacter sp. SwsAc2. The sequence goes on from NZ_JACBEZ010000045.1 coordinate 17,640, forward strand.
GATCCAAAAGTTGCATTTAAAGATGCTGACTACGCGTTATTGGTTGGTTCACGTCCACGTGGTCCTGGTATGGAACGTGCTGACTTATTGAAAGTGAACGGTGAAATCTTCATCGGTCAAGGTCAAGCACTAAACGAAGTTGCTAGCCGTGACGTTAAAGTACTTGTTGTAGGTAACCCTGCAAATACAAATGCTTACATCGCAATGAAATCTGCTCCAGATCTTCCAGCGAAAAACTTCACAGCAATGTTACGTCTTGACCACAACCGTGCGTTGACTCAAATTGCTCAAAAAGCGGGTGTTGCTGTAGCAGACATCAAAAACATGACTGTTTGGGGTAACCACTCTCCAACGATGTATGCTGACTACCGTTTTGCAACTGTAAACGGCGAAAGCTTAAAAGACAAAATCAACGATGCTGACTGGAACGCGAATGTATTCCTTCCAACTGTTGGTAAACGTGGTGCTGCGATTATCGAAGCGCGTGGTTTGTCTTCAGCTGCTTCAGCTGCGAACGCTGCTATCGACCATATGCGTGATTGGGCTCTTGGCACAAATGGCGAATGGGTAACGATGGGTATTCCTTCTGACGGTTCTTATGGTATTCCTGAAGGCGTAATGTACGGTGTTCCTGTAACTTGCGAAAATGGCGAATACACACGTGTTGAAGGCCTAGAAATCGATGCGTTCAGCCGTGAGCGTATGGACAAAACTCTTCAAGAGCTTGAAGAAGAGCGCGCAGCAATTGCTGACATGCTTAAATAATTAAAACCGATCGGTTTAAGATCTGTTTTGAAAAAGCACTCCATTTGGGGTGCTTTTTTATATGGGGTGTTTATTGAACAAAAAATAACATGCTGTGATGTAGATACAACTGAGCATAGATGGCCAAAGGTTTATTCTAAAAGGGCATGATCAGGGCTTGAGGAGAACAATGATGTTTGACCAACAACCGACTTTAGAACTTTTATTTGAACAATTGGGGCTTGATGCGAGTGCGGAAGCAATCGATCAGTTTATTGAAACACACCAACTTACTTCAGATGTTCCATTGCATAAAGCACCCTTTTGGTCAAAAGCACAGCATGACTTCATTATCAGTAATTGGAAAAAAGATGATGAATGGGCAATGGTGGTCGACCTGTTAAATGAACAATTGCATACAGAACATACGCTTTCAGGATCGTGTCATTTATAATCACAAATTGAAACAACAAACCTAGTTTTATGACTAGGTTTTTTTAGAAAATACATATAAGTTAATTCAATAATAATTGACAATAGTATTGATAAGGAGGCCGAGATGCTCAGTCAACATAAACCATCCTTAGAGCTTTTATTTTCGCAACTGGGACTCGCCAATAGTGCGGCTGCCATCGAGTTATATATTCGTACGCATCAACTTCCTGCTCATCAATCTTTACACGATGCACCGTTTTGGAATTCCGCACAACGTGCGCTATTAATCAGTCATTTGGTTCAAGATGATGATTGGGCGATTATGGTTGATGAACTCAATCAACAGCTACACCTCGATGCTTATAAACTTCAAACTGCCTAAATTAATTTTATGTCGCCGCCATTTGAATACTGGAATTGACCCATAAAAAAACGCCTGATTTCAGGCGTTTTTTTATTTGTAGATTTTAGTGCAATTTACTTTGCATCAGCTTGATAAACCAATCTTCTTGATGAAGGTCAATAAAAGCGGCATGTTCACGCAGTAAAACGAAATCAAACTCGGTGCTTTTCGCATATTTGCCAAGCCAGTGTCGTGCCAATGCTGACTCTTTTCGACTGACCGAAGCATAGGCCAAAAACAGGTAAATATCGCCCTGACCATAGCTGGTCAGCGGTTTTAAAATTTGCTGTGTAATCAACGCAAAGCGATCTTCTTTGGTGATTTCAAAGTACAGCATATAAGCCTTTGCAAGGTGCAAAGACAAATTGAGGTACAAAGACAGAGGCATTTCCTCAAACTCAATTCGACCTTGCTCAAGTAATACCACCGCTTCTTGTAAAAAGTGGACTTGCTCTTGGCGCAGTTGGCTCAATGTGACCAACTGTAAGCGCAAATCAGCACGCTCAAGGGCTAATTCAGGGCTATTGCCTTGTAGGTAGAGTTGATCTGTTTCACCAATACGCTGAATAATTTGTTGACTGCTGGCACGCATCGGTTACATCCTCATCAATTGATGTTCAGTATATGAGGATACTTCTTACAATTTAAAGTCTTTTTGCTTGAATCATAGGATTGTACTGTCACTCCGTAACCATCCAGTAATCGATAAACGTTGATGCTTGGCTTCTAAAACCTCATGCAGTAAGTCACTTTGAAACAATGCAATACGATTCGGTTTGGGATGTAGCACATGCCAAATGTCATTTTTATCTTGCAGATGAAGTTCACCGCCCCAACCGTCTTGCCAGTCTTCGTGTAAATAATAAACCGTAGAAATCATGCGGCCATTTTTGCCTTGAGGGTTATCACGGTGCAGGGCATAAAACTCGCCAGCGTTATAGCAAGCAAAATGTGCTTCGACGTCTCGAATACCGAGATAAAAAGCACGATTTAGTTCTTGACCCAAACTATAAAGGGCTTGAACATGATGATTGGAAATAACGAGCTCGGGATTGAGCCATAAAATGTGATCACTACGGATCTTGCTGATGACACCGTTTTGAATAGCGGCTTCACGAAAGCGGTTTAAGTTCGAAGTACATTCTTCAATGAGTTGATGTACATAGGCATTAGAATAGGCGTCATCAATGATGGCAAAACCATGTTGATCTAAATCATCTAGGATTTGATCAACATTCCAAGACTTTGGGAGAAGAACTGCTTCCATTACATTAACCTAAAAAAGACAAAGAAAAGCCACGGTTATTCTAGTGTATGAAAGCAATCTGAACGAAACTATTTTTCATGCTAAAATACTCATTGATTTTAGGAATGATAGAAACATGAATTACCGTCACCACTTCCATGCAGGTAACTTTGCAGATGTCATGAAGCATGTCCTTTTGCTTCAGATTTTGACTCGCCTCAATCAAAAAGATAAACCGTATCGTTATATTGATACGCATGGCGGTGCTGGTAAATATGATTTATCGACTTCAGAAGCACAAAAGTCGGGTGAATTCTTAAATGGTATTCACCGTTTAGTAAAACTTGATGACTCGATTAAGCGTAATGCGCCTGAAGGTGTTCAGCAGTATTTAAAAATTGTTGAAAAAATGCGTGAAGGTTCAGGTAAAGGCGCTTATCCGGGTTCGCCGTGGTTTGCACTGGAAGGCATGCGCGAAATCGATAAAGCCACCATTTTTGAAATGCAGCGTGATGTATTCCAACAGTTGTATTACAACGTTCGTGACAAACGCGCAGGCTTACATGAGCGCGATGCGTATGAAGGGTTATTTGGCGTTATTCCACCCAAAGAAAAACGCGGATTAGTGATGATTGATCCACCTTACGAAGTGGAGCGTAAAGATTTCCCTCAATTGGTTGATCTCATAGCGACTGCATATAAAAAATGGCCAACGGGTGTGTTTGCAATTTGGTATCCAATCAAAGACCGCGCCATGATTGACCGTTTTGAAAAGAAAATGATTAAAACCGGTATTCGCCGTCAGTTGATCTGTGAAGTATGTGTTTGGCCAGATGATACCCCAGTGGGCTTAAACGGCTGTGGTCTGTTGGTGATTAACCCACCTTGGAAGTTTTCTGAAGATGCAGATGAAGCGCTACAATGGTTATTCCCACATTTGCGTATGAGTGAAAATGGTGGTCATGCTGCTGTTCGTTGGTTAGTTGGCGAATAAAGATAGACTAATAAGAGAAAAGGCTACATTAGGATCGACAGAGAATGACAAATATAAATAAACCTGAAAGCGAATCTTCACCCCGCAGTACGCCTACTTTTGATGGGATTACTTTCGAGGTGGAAGAAGAAGAGCACACACAGGAAGGTCAAAAAGTAAAACGTCGAGGTATTTATTTGTGGCCGAACCTGATTACAACGGCCGCGTTGTTGTCAGGCTTTTATTCCATTATTGCCAGTATGAATGGCAACTTCCAGCAAGCGATTTATGCCATTTTCTTGGCAGCGTTGTTGGATGGCTTGGACGGCCGCGTTGCACGAGCCATTGGTGCGCAGAGTGCTTTTGGTGAGCAGTATGATTCTTTATCTGATCTATTGGCGTTCGGTGTTGCACCCGCTATTTTGATGTATAGCTGGAGTTTGGATTCGCTCGGGCGCATTGGTTTGGCGTGTTGTTTTGTCTACACCGCCTGTGCTGCATTTCGTTTAGCACGTTTTAATGTGCAAATCGGCGTGGTTGATAAGCGTTACTTTATAGGTGTAGCTAGTCCTCTTGCTGCCATTATTATTATTTCATTGGTTTGGGTTGGGCTCGACTTCCCAGAAATTTTTGATATTCGTGAGCGGGGTATTCAAGCCATCAGCGCAGCAGTGATTGTGTCTGTGGGGCTTCTCATGATTTCGAATATTAAATATTATTCATTTAAAACGGTAGATCGTAAGCGAGTACCATTTTTTGTCCTTCCTATCGCGGTCTTTATTTTTGCTGCAATGACTTACAATATTCCTGTGGGTATTTTAGTCATTTCCTTGATTTATGCATTATCTGGCTTTATTACTACATTTTTAGCACGACGTCAGCAAAGTCCATCATGAGTTAATGATATGTAGAAGGAGTATGATATGTGGTTGTTTCAAGATTTTCTCGATCAGTCTAAACAACTTAATCAGGCTCCTTCACGGTCACTCCCTGCTTATCATCCGCCCAATAAAAAATATAAAATTATTCATCAAGCTTTAACCATTCCTAATCTTCCTGCACCACTACATTACTTAAATTTTTTGAGCATGATTGGTCAGCCCAATACGCCCATGTTTCGGAACAACAGTGCAATCAGAACTACACCATTAGATACCGCTACCGTATTGGCCAGTAGTAGTCCACATATGGCAGGGCAACTGAACCGCTATTCAATTTCTGCTGAATGTTCATTTCAAGAAAAAACATTTAAATTTGCCAATAAAGAACAGCTCATGGGGGCATTCCCAAAATTTCAAATTCAAAGAAAAGACACAGAATTGAGTTTTGAGATTGAAATAACAACAACACCACTGATTTCACATTTCACCAAATTGCGTTTTGGGCTTGCCGAGCATTGGTCTGTATTGTGTCGATGTCAGGGAGAAGTTAAATATAAAGAGCAGTGCTATGACATTGACCAGTTAGGGGCTTTTGAATACGCGCGCAGTATCGACTTTAGTTATTTACCCTTGGCCTTTTTCACATATCAAGTCATTAATCTGGTGGATCAGCGTCAGTTATTGTTAGAACAAATTCGAGATTCGTTTAATCGAATTGTGCAGTCACGTATCTATATACGTGATTTGCAAAAACAACAAACCCATATGTTTGATCGGATGGTGCGCTTTCAAGTTCATCGTGTTTATCCTGCTGTGAAAACTCCCAATGGGCAAAAAATGTATTTACCGCGAGAGTTTGAATGGCACTATCAAGATGAGCAGGGACATCACATTCATCTTTACGCTCAAAGTCGTGGTGATTTTAAATTTGGTTTGGCTGCGGGTTATGTAGGTAGCTTTAAATATCAACTCAAAATGGATAATTATGAGGAACAGGGCGAAAGTGGTTATTGTGAATATGTGGATTGTCGTGCATTAAAGTGGCAAGAAAAAAAATCGCAAGAAAAAAATCGAAATGAAATTGGAGAAATTGTTCCCTTTTCACTCAAAAAATAAGAAAAAATCGTCATTTTGCTGAATAAATAAACAAGTGGGAGTTTTTTTATAAATAATTGAAGAAAGGGGGTTGTGTTGGGTGTGAAATACTGTAGAATGCACATCCATCGGCGGTGATGTTGATTAAAACTTGTTGAGAAACAAGGATTTAGCCCAAGCGGTAGAATCTGGAAGTCTTGAATAAGTTTAAAAATAATTAACAAAACCAGTTGACTTTCTCTGGGAAGAGAGTAGTATAGCCGACCTAGCTTGCTGATGACGAATCAGCAAGAAGATCATTAAGAGATTATGAAGAACAACTTGTGTGGATTTTTACTGATTGATCGATCGAAAATATTTCATTGATTGATGGTAAAAATTACTCGAAGTTTATTTGAGAAATATTTGTCAGAAAATTGATGAGCCAAGATTTGTAGCCATAAGCTACTAATGATTTTAACTGAAGAGTTTGATCATGGCTCAGATTGAACGCTGGCG
>NZ_JACBEZ010000046.1:0-23162 GCF_013391465.1 Acinetobacter sp. SwsAc2
AGAAGTTGCAGAAGTTGCAGAAGTTGCAGAAGTTGCAGAAGTTGCAGAAGTTGCAGAAGTTGCAGAAGTTGCAGAAGTTGCAGAAGTTGCAGAAGTTGCAGAAGTTGCAGAAGTTGCAGAAGTTGCACGAGACCAGTTTATCCCGCCCGTTACAACTACATTCGAGGAAAAAACTGACATAGGGCATGCACAGGACAATGTAGTTACCGATGCTTTTGTTTTCACGGGTATTGAGCTTTTAAGCATTGCTACAGATGATACATCGACTGTACGAACCCAAGAGTCTGAGCCCTCCTTCCCCAAAGTCAGTCCTGAGTCTAGTCTGCTTTTATCTAAGGCTAAAGCAGCGCTTCATTTCAATACGGAAATACAACCTACATTCGACAGCAACCTAAATGCAACTCAAATTGAAGAATCCAAACTCAGGTCTTTTAAACAAGACGCTGTAGAAGATATCGTCTCAATCAATGCTATTGAGCTAAGTATCAAACAAGATAAGGAACCTGAAAATCAGGTCGATATCGTACAAACAGCTTTAGAGCTTCAGTCTGAAGTATTAGCAGAAAATCATTCACTTCTCAGTCATCTGCCTCTTTTAAGTGATGAGCCATCTCAACCTCAGGAAGAGTCTATAATCGAGACCGTTGCACCCATTCGATTTGAACTCAAGCCAAGTACGTCTATTTCAACGCTTGCCATTCAGGACTTTATCCAAAGGCAGGCAATCTTAGCTGAACCACAAGATGTAGATATTTCATCTGAATCTCAACAGCAAGATCCACTTGAAAGCGAGGTGACAGCACCATGCCCTGTCGTGCAGGATAGTCATACAGAAAATTCAGAAACATCAGCTACTGCTGCACAACCCATACTGCCCACAAACATCAATCTAGGACAATATCAAGCGCAATTACACACGCTGCATCAACCAAATTTAGACCCTAAGCTGTATGGCATCGACATTTCAGGGCACATTGAGATCAATCAAAATATCGAGTTTCTGATCCACAGCGACCAACTCGATCACTGCTTGGACTATCCCATCTATTTGGCAGAACAGACCCATCAGCACGGAAGGTTTATTAAGTATTTGGCTCTATTTGGTGCTGACAGTCCTACAGAAGCCATTCGCCTGAGCCAACAATTTGCCCAGAGTTGTCAGCATCAACTCGCAGCCATTCGCGAAATTGAATGGGATCAGCTACAGACTCACATGCATGATGTGTTTTCGATTTTTAAGCTGTATACCCAACAGGCCAAATTGGTATGGCACATTGAAGACTATCACCCATTTATTCTGGCCGATCTCCTCAATAGCCGTAAATTCATTCATTTTGAAGAAAGCTCCGCGGATGCAAATACGCCCATTTTAGTGTTAAAAGAACGACAAAAAATTCGAGTGATTCATGGTCAAAAGCGGGTTAAACTCTCACGTACCGAGATCGCCTATCCGTGCTTGGTCTTAGACCGACAGCACGGCATCAGTTGGCAACTGATTCAAAATACGATTTCTACTTTGCCTGAACCTATCACTGTGTTTCAATTATTTGATTCTATTCAAAAACAACTGGGCAGCGAGTTGTAGAGTTTTGTATTTTCTACTTGTGTTCTTATGTGAAATTTACAACACTAAAACATCGAAGAACAATAAAGTACGAAAGCATGCTAAGAACTCAACATGTGGGATCCATCTCTTTATTTTTCTGCCTAAGTTTAGGTACATACGTCAACGTGGCTTGGGCGGAAAGCAATACCAACAGCACACAACATTTTGTGCCACCTCACGACGTGGCTGAAATTGACAAAATCGCATCGCCCCCCAAAGGTAGTGGACTTTTATACCAAATTCCACAGTGGATCGACTCACTTCCCACCGTCTTACCTGAAGAGTCGGACGAGCTGATTGTGCCCACGACTGACCTCACTGAAGAACGCACGTGGATCGACCGTCAGCAAAAAGAAGTTCGAAACTGGGCAGACCGAACAGCCACTAAAATGGACAATTGGTTTGGTGAAACTGATCCTAAAAAACCGGCCACAGCCACCTTACGGGTCTTGGTCGATAACCGCTGGAATAAACATGATGAATACGATGTAAAACCGCGGATTAGGGGGCGGGTTAAACTTCCAACTTTAGAACATAAACTCAGTGTCGTATTTGGGGATGACTCATTAGATAATGAACTACAAAACAATGTTGCGATTACCAATGAAAACCCACCCAGTGCGAATAACGATAAAACATTTGACCGCCGCCAAACCCGTGATGCCAATAGCTCACTGGCTTTAAGATGGTCACAACTGTCAGATCGCCTGCCTTTTGAAACCGATTTCGACTTGGGTGTACGTTCAGGGGATGATATCTATGCGCGGATCGAGTTATCGAAAGAATGGAAACTCGACAATGATTTTCGTGCTTATGCTGAACAGATTTACCGTTATGGTATCGACAGTGAAAATTATTTACGTACTAACCTAGAGCTGACGCATGCACGCCCCAATCAAGCCTTTTTATCCAATCAGTTCAGTCTGACCTATGCAGACGATCAAGATGATGATCTACTCTGGGATAACTATAGCTTTAGACAACACCAATTCTTTCATGGCAATCGTTTTAACTACGGCATTTACACTGGCGGTTTCTACAACAACGACGACCTGCGTTTGAACCGTTGGGGACCTTTTGTCTCATGGCGTCAACCGTTCTTAAGGGAGTGGTTTTATATCCAAGGTGACTTAAATTATTTTAACGATCACCGTGAAGACCGCAGCCATTACGTCAGTGCCTTGGTGCGTTTTGAGGCTTTATTTTAATGATATGGTGGATATTTAAACTGAACTGTGGATAAGTTCTCACTTATCCACAGATATCCCCATCAGGTTCTTTTCCACCGATTTAATTGATGCGTTCAACAGATATTAAGGCGCTTGATCCAACTCATTAACATAAAAAAAGCCTATCTTAGAGATAGGCTTTTTTTAAAAATATCATGGTTTATTGAAGCAATAAGCTGTTAATCCGTTTGATATATTCGGCAGGATCATCAGGTAAGCCACCTTCAGCAATCACCGCTTGGTCAAAAATTACATTGGCCAAGTCATCAAACTGTGCCGAATTTTCTAATTTTCTCACCAATGGATGCTCTGGGTTAATTTCCAAAATTGGCTTGCTTTCAGGTACAGCCTGACCCGCTTGTTGCAGCATACGAATCAATTGTGGTGAAAGCTCTCCCTCACCTGTCACCAAGCATGCAGGTGAATCGACCAAACGTGTGGTCACCCGTACTTCTTTGGTCTTGGCTTTCAATGAGTCAGACAGTTTTTCAACCACAGGTTTAAACTGCTCTGCAGCTGCCTCAAGTGCCTTCTTCTCTTCGGCATCTTGTAAATCACCTAAGTCGACTGCACCTTTGGCCACGTTTTGCATTGGTGTGCCATCAAACTCATGTACAAATTCCATTGCCCATTCATCGACACGGTCTGCCATGAGTAAGACTTCAATTCCTTTTTTCTTAAACAGCTCAAGTTGTGGCGAGTTCTTCGCAGCATTTAGACTGTCTGCAGTCACATAGTAAATCGCTTTTTGCCCCTCAGGCATACGCGCTTTATAGTCCTGCAAAGAAGTGCTCACCGCATCATTGTTTGAAGTTGGGAAGCGTAAAAGTTTTAAAATACGCTCACGGTTACCCAAGTCTTCGCCCAAACCTTCTTTCAATACTGAACCAAATTCACGGTAGAAGGTTGTGAACTTCTCTTGATCTTTTTCATCTTCCGATTTAGCTAAAGCATCCAGCATGGTCAATACACGGCGTGCATTCCCTTCACGAATAGTTTTCACATCACGGCTTTCTTGTAACAACTCACGACTAACGTTCAGTGGCAAATCGGCACTATCGACCACCCCTTGGACAAAGCGTAAATAGTTTGGAATCAAGTTATCCGCGTCATCCATAATGAAGACCCGTTTTACATAGAGCTTAATCCCTGCTTTGGCTTCACGGGTAAAGATATTCGCAGCAGCTTTACTCGGTACATACAACAACTGCGTATATTCGGTACTACCTTCAACGCGGTTATGCGCCCATGCCAGTGGGGCTTCAAAGTCATGGCTGAGATTCTTATAAAACTCGATGTACTGCTCTTCAGTCACTTCATTTTTATTACGTGTCCACAGCGCGCTGGCTGAGTTAATCGCTTCCCACTCACCCGTTTTCACATACTGACCCGGTTTTGGCTCTTCACCTTCAACCGCTTCTTCTTGCTGCCAAACCTCTTTTTGCATCTCAATCGGCAGGCTAATGTGATCCGAGTATTTATTGATAATTTGCTTCACTTTATGCGACTGTAAATAGTCCAACGCATCTTCACGCAAATGTAAAATAATATCGGTACCACGGCTGTCTTTGTGGATCTGCTCGACTTCGAACTCACCCGTGCCCGCACTGACCCAACGTACCGCCTGATCAGCACCCATACCTGCACGGCGTGATTCTACGGTAATTTTGTCAGCCACAATAAAGCCCGAGTAGAAACCGACACCAAACTGACCAATCAGTTGTGCATCTGATTTTTGGTCACCTGTGAGCTTAGACATAAAGTCCTTGGTTCCAGACTTAGCAATCGTACCTAAGTGGTCAATCGCTTCTTGTTCAGTTAAACCAATCCCATTATCTGAAATGGTCAGTGTTTGATTAGCTTCATCAAAGCTGACGCGCACATGTAGGTCTGGGTCATTTTCATAATATTCAGGATGATTAATGCCTTCAAAACGCAATTTATCGCAGGCATCGGATGCATTTGAGATCAATTCACGTAGGAAAATGTCAGGATTCGAATACAGTGAATGCGTCACTAAATGTAATAGCTGAGCCACTTCAGCTTGGAAACTATGTTTATGTGCGTTTTGCTCGCTCATCAATCGCTCCTTAATGTATTAAGTCTTATAGAGAATGCTTAATGAATTGGAGTGAGCGATACGTTTTTCAATAGCAATCGCAAGTTTTTTTGCTTTTTTTAAAATGGGCCCTGACGGTAAATACGATCTAGCTGTAGTTCTAACTGCTGTTGGCGCATTTTATACACATCCATAAGGCAACTTTGTGAAGCACCACAGCGGTCACGGAGGCTCAACCACTTCACTTGCTCATCCTGAATCATGCCACGTGTCCCCATCGGAACAAGACGTTTTAAAATGCTATAGGTGGTGGCCATTTTCACATCGGCGTCATTGATTTTCCGGTGCTCACAAATCGCGTGCTCCGTCGTCGTTTTCGCTTTATCACAATTAAAACTTGCTGCTTGAGCATGCATGCTCCAAGCCAAACTACACACTAAACCAATCCCGAGCATAGCTTTCATTTTTATAACTCTCTTATTCTGTTTCTATCCATTCTATAGATGATTTTCTTTTAATACTGAATCATCGTGATTTATTTCAACGTTGACCACTATTCAACTTTAGTCTTTGCATAAAAAAACCCCATCATCGATGAGGTTCTTAAAAAGCTACTTTTGATTATTAAAATTTGTAGCTATAACCGAGGGTATAAATCACTGGATCGATATCTAATTTAAACTTCGTTGTGCCATCTACATTTACTTCTGGGTTCAAATCTGCATAACGGACATCGGCAAACACACCCCAGTTTTTTGCATCAGCAGGTTGGAAGTTAAAACCAATTTGCGCAGCATAACCGAAATCTTCTTTTATGCTTTTCACACCTTCTTCATCCCATGCAATAAATGCTGTTGCACCGACACCAATATAAGGCGTGAAACCTGTTGAGTTTTTAAAGTTATACTTTGCCGTTAAGGTAGGCGGTAAATGTTTAATTTTTACTGCTTCTGCACCATTAATGAGTACATCGTGGCTAATTGGCGTTGCTAGCAGTAACTCGGCAGAAATATTGTCATTAAAGAAATATTCAACCGATGGCGTAAACGCGAGTTCGCTATCTGCTTCAACTTTTGCATTCCCCAATGCAGCAACTGTTGTATCTTGCGTTGGTGCAACTGCAGATCCACCGACTTTGATTTGCCATTGACCTGCCATTGCAGCAGATGCAGAAAAACCCATTAATGTAATTAGAGCAATTTGCTTCAACATTTCAAACAACCTCTGTTTGTAAAATAATTAATATAAAAATTAACATTAATTCATCATAAACAAGAGTGTAATTAATATGCAATTATAATAATAATGTATTTTAAATACCATTTTTAAGTTATTGTTTTAAATTAATTTAAATATTAAATATACCATTTTAGTTGGTTTTAAATTAATAACGAAAAATCAAAATAAATATATTTTAATTCCAACCTTTTTAATCCGAATTAACATTATAAACCCGATTGTTTTAATCTGAATAAATAATAAAAAAGGCGATTTAAAATCGCCTTTTTATAATAATTGGAGGGTAAATTACAAAACCATGGCCGCAATCCAACCAAAAATCATGAGTGGAATATTAAAGTGAATAAAAGTCGGGATCACACTGTCTTTCATGTGATCATGCTGACCATCCATATTCAAACCCGAAGTCGGTCCCAAAGTGGAGTCAGAAGCCGGAGAACCCGCATCACCGAGTGCCGCAGCCGTACCAATAATCGCAATGGTTGCCGCTGGACTGAAACCAAACTGGATACACAAAGGCACATAAATAATTGCTAAAATTGGAATGGTAGAGAACGAAGAACCGATTCCTAAAGTAATCAGTAAGCCAATCAATAGCATCCAAAATGCAGCGAGTCCTTGGCTAGAACCAATCCATTGCACTGATGCTTCTACCAATGCTGGCACTTGATTGGTCGCAGAAATAACAGATGCAAAACCTTGTGCTGCAATCATAATGAAACCAACTAATGCCATCATTCGCATACCGCTAATAATCACATCATCTGCTTCTTTCCATTTAAAAATGCCCGCACAGCTCAAAATCGCAACACCAACCAGACCAGCTAAAATCATGGAATCTGATGCAATTTGTACCCAAAGCGTAGCAACTACTGCAATGAGAGCCATAGATAACGTAAACTTTGAAATTTCGGGCTTAGACTTCTCACCCGTGATATCAAGTTCAGAAGAAATACTTTGCTGCACTGGTTCCACATGTACTTCTTCGTATACACGTTTCTTACGGTAACTAAAGAATACAGCAACCAATAAACCGACAAACATACCAGAAACAGGAATGGCCATTGCTGAAGGGATATCGGCATAATTGATTTTAAAACCGTAGGGTTGCCCAAAAGTATTAATGTTTTGACCTAAAATGTCATTTAGGAAAATCGCACCAAATCCAAATGGTACCAACATATAAGTGGCAACCAAGCCAAAGGTTAGAACACAAGCAATTAGTCGACGATCTAACTGAAGATGGTTAAACACACTTAATAAAGGAGGAATCAGGACTGGAATAAACGCAATATGCACAGGAATGACGTTTTGTGAACAAATGGCTGCTAACGCGACGGTTATAAAAATCAGATATTTAACCCGATTTTGTGCCTTTTCATTGCTCGAACCTTTCAATGTTTTAATAAGCTTATAGGCCAACAAGTCAGGTAAACCTGAGCGTGCCAAAGCCAAAGCAAATGCACCTAAAACCCCGTAAGCCAACGCAATTTTTGCGCCGCCCCCAAGCCCATTATTAAATGCTTCGAGGGTACCGTGTAGCCCTAAACCAGCCAATAAACCACCTGTGACAGCACCAATAATTAATGCAAATACTACAGGCACACGAGCTAATGAAAGTCCAAACATGACCCCAATAGCGGCAAGAATTGCGAACATAGTGAAAAGAGTGACTTGGAAGAAAGGCGCATTTTATCAGAAAATAACCAAAAAATTCTGCCCTTACAGGTCGCTAGCACCTTTCTCTTTCACAGATCATTTCAGCTGGCTTCAACACAACGCCGGTTTTGAACAAACCTTTTGATTTCTTGAACAATTACCTCAGGCTGGCTCAAGATTGCCCAATGGTTGGCATTCACATTCACCCGTTGAAAATCCTCGACCCACTTCGGCATTTCATCGATTAACGCTGGACTCACAAACTGATCTTGCTCCAACACAATCGCTTGTACGGGACAAATTGCAAAGCGTTCTCGTGGTTTGGTCAGACGTGGAATAAAGTTAGCGCGGTAGAGCGCAACCCCGTGTTTACCATCGGCAGCAATGTGATGATTCAGCGGTAAGTCTGAGCGTCCTTCTAAATGCGATAAAACTTTGCCCCAATGCTCAGGACTAAAAAACTGCCATACGGTTGGTGCTAAAAAAGGCAACTGAAAGGCTGCAATATACCAAGACTTCGTTAACTGCTTAAAAAATTGAGGCTTATGTTGTACGAACTGTTCACGCATCCAAAATGCGGCATGGTCTAAACATGGGCCTGAAATGGTGGTAAATGACAGCATACGCTCTCTAAATTTTGGCTCAGTCGCGGACTCCCATGACTGAATCGACCCCCAGTCATGCGCAACCAGATGAAAGCTACGCTGTGGGATCACACTATTCACCACACTTTCCAAATCTAGCGATAGCTGAGGCAAGGCATAGGCCCATGTACGACGCGGCACACTCGACATCCCTGCACCGCGAACGTCATAGGTCACAATATAATAATCTTGCACCAGATGCCCAATCACAGGCTCCCAGACCTCTTGATTATCTGGATAGCCATGCACCAAGACCAGTGCAGGATTGTTCGCATTGCCCCATGTTTTCACATAAAGTCTTTGTTGGTCTGTGGTTTGTACCCAGTAACTTTGCTGCTCCATATTCAGCTCCTTATTGTTATTGACTGTTTTTTATACTTTGCTGGCAAAACGATCAATGCCAATTGATCTCATCTTCTCTAGTATGGATAGAATTTCATCAGATACCATTGAGCGAAATGAGCATTTTAAAAAAACTTGTGACACAGCCGATTGTCGCGAAATACTTTCTCAATCATTTTGCCCCCTTTAAAGGTGCAGGGATTCAAATTGAAAAGTTTGACCTTAAACACTACCATATTCGTGTCAAAATGCCCCTCACTCGACAAAATCGAAATATTGTCGGCGTACATTTTGGCGGGAGTTTATATGCAATGGTCGACCCTTTTTATATGACCCTGCTGATGCACCACTTAGGCAATAAATATATTGTTTGGGACAAAGCAGCCTCTATCCAATTTCTCAGCCCAGGTCGCAGTACAGTCTATGCAGACTTTCATCTTGATGCCCAAGAAATCGCGACCGTGAAACAACTGGCCGACAACTATGCCCCCGTACATCGTATTTATACCTTAAATATTTATGATGAAGCTGGCATTCGAATTGCAGAAGTGGAAAAGACTTTATATATCCGTCGTAAAAAACCTAAACCGGCACAGCTATAAAAAAAGCACTTCCATGAAGTGCTTTTTTTTGGAAATTTGAACTTAAGACATTATTTACGTTCTTCAATTGCTGCGCCTGCGCCACCGCCGATGGCACCACCAATGGCTGCGCCGGTATTACCACCAAACACGCTTTTACCCACGGCTGAACCAATCGCACCACCAACACCACTGTAGGTTGCACTACGGTTTGAGCCACCTTGAGCTTTGCTGCCCACAGCAGCACCAGCACCTCCACCAATGGCTGCACCTACACCACCACCGAGACTATTCCCAGCAGCGCCACCCACTGCACCACCTAAAGCCGCTGTACCAATACGTTGCTCCGAAGCACTCATATTCTCACAACCTGCCAACAGCATCGTCGAAAGAGATACCACTGCAATAATACTCATATACTTTTTCATGAGATTTGTCCTTATTGGCTATTTCTTACAGCATAAAAGATCAGTATGAACTTAAAACCCGTGAAATGTTACGGTTACAGCTGCTATTGCTGAAAATTTGTAAGCAAGAAGCCCTCCTTAGAGGGCCTCATCCGCATTCAACTCAAGATTATTCAAGCTCTTTCACCACAACCACATCTTTGGTGGTGGTGCCATTTTCTTGGAGCACCGCACGCGTCACACTTTCTTGACTGTTCGGGTCTTTCACTTGATCCAGTTTCAGCTCCTTACGTACAGGTTCCTGCCCTTTCTTAAACTCAACCCCTTGTGCATCAACTTGCTTACCTTCTGCAAGGACAACACCACCTTGACTCAAGGTCGATTTCACTTCAACTTTGGATGTCGGAACAATCACGCTACCTTTTTGCACAATCGGTGCAGACATTTTTTTATCTGAAAATTGGCTGGCATTTTCTTCGAGAACCACTTCACGCGCCACAATATCTTTACCGCCATTTTTCACTTCAAAAATAGTCGCTTCGGTCGTCCGTACAGGGTCTTGACCTGCAACACTACGAATAATCTGTGTTTTGACAATTGGTACAACCGCCTTATCCTCTAAGGTGATGGTATTCGGCATCGGCGCTGCCATCGTTTGGCTCACAAATGCGAAGATGCTTAAGCCCAATAGTTTTGATGTCAATTTCATGTAGAACCACCTCTATTTTTTAATCGTTAATGAAGTAAGGAGATTTGTGTACTTATATTTTTACTATAGGAAAAATGTGAAATTTATAAAAGCTTAAATCCACTTCTGTAACAAAAGGACAAAAAAAGCCACCCGAAGGTGGCTTTTTCATGCATTTAAAGGGCTAATTATAGACCGTTAAACTCATCGCTAAATGCTTGGCTTAATGCTTGATCCACATCAGAGAAGTCATTTACAAGCTCATGCTCTGCAGCTTCAGCTTCTTGACGACGACGCTCTAAGTGATACGCAAGACCGGTACCTGCAGGAATCAAACGACCTACAACTACGTTCTCTTTCAAGCCACGTAAATCATCTTCTTTACCTGTTACAGCCGCTTCAGTCAACACACGAGTGGTTTCCTGGAACGATGCAGCAGAGATGAACGAGTCAGTAGAAAGCGACGCTTTGGTAATACCCATCAATTGACGTTCAAACTTCGCAGGGAACTTGTTTTGCGCAAGAACAGCTTGGTTCTCTTGCATCACGCGGATGTAATCCACTTGCTCACCTTTGATGAAGCTTGTATCACCGCCATCAGTGATATCAACTTTACGCAACATTTGACGTACGATCACTTCAATGTGCTTATCGTTGATTTTTACACCTTGCAGACGGTATACGTCTTGAACTTCGTTCACGATATAGTTGGTCAGCGCAACTTCGCCTTTCAAGCGTAGGATGTCATGTGGGTTTTGTGGACCATCAGAAACAGTCTCACCACGGTTCACATGTTCGCCTTCGAACACGTTCATGGTACGCCATTTTGGAATCAGTTCTTCGTAAATCTCAGAACCATCATCTGGAGTAATCACTAAACGGTTCTTACCTTTAGTCTCTTTACCAAAGCTTACAACACCTGAAATTTCAGCAAGAATCGCATGCTCTTTCGGTTTACGTGCTTCGAACAAGTCAGCTACACGCGGTAGACCACCGGTAATGTCACGCGTACGTGAAGTTTCTTGTGGTACACGACCAATAACGTCACCCACACCAATTGTTTCGCCATCACGGACAGAAAGAATCGTGTTTTGTGGTAGGAAGTAGAACTGCTCACCACCATCAGTCGTATCAAGAACAACCGCAGGACGTAAATCTTTACCAGACGCAGGACGTGCAGTCACAGGTAAGATTTCAATCGTGGTCATACCCGTTGCATCATCAGTTTTAGAGGTAACAGTTACGCCATCAGCGATTTGGCTGAAACGTACTTTACCTGCAACTTCTGTTACAAGTGGGTGTGTGTGCGGATCCCAAGTCGCTACGATACCGCCAGCTTCTACAGCTTCGCCATCTTTCAACAAGATAGACGCACCGTATGGCAGTTTATAACGCTCACGCTCACGACCTAAATCATCCGCAATACCGATTTCGCCTGAACGAGAAGTCGATACCAAGTGTCCTTTGGCATGTTGTACTGTTTTCACATTGTGGAAACGTACAGTACCTTTGTTACGTACTTGTACGCTGTTTGCAGCAGACGTTCGGCTTGCAGCACCACCTACGTGGAAGGTACGCATGGTTAACTGTGTACCCGGCTCACCAATCGATTGTGCAGCCATAACACCCACAGACTCACCAGGGTTCACCTGATGACCACGTGCAAGGTCACGACCATAACATTTCGCACATACGCCGAATGTAGATTCACACGCAACCACTGAACGTACTTTAACTTCATCGACACCTTGCTCTTCTAGGAAGTTTGCAAGTTTCTCATCAATCAAAGTGTTACGTGGCAGGATAATGTCATCAGAACCTGCTTTCTTCACATCTTCAGCAACAACACGGCCCAGTACTCGAGTACCTAAGTTCTCGATCACGTCACCGCCTTGAATGAACGGAGTCATTACAAGACCGCCCAAAGTACCACAGTCAGGCTCAGTAATTACCAAGTCTTGCGCTACGTCTACAAGACGACGTGTCAAGTAACCAGAGTTTGCTGTTTTCAGTGCTGTATCGGCCAAACCTTTACGCGCACCGTGTGTTGAAATGAAGTACTGAAGTACTGTCAAACCTTCACGGAAGTTCGCTTTAATTGGAGTTTCAATGATCGAACCATCTGGTTTCGCCATCAAACCACGCATACCCGCTAACTGACGAATCTGAGCTGCCGAACCACGGGCACCTGAGTCAGACATCATATAGATCGAGTTGAATGATTTTTGCTTCTCATCTTCACCCTGTTTGTTTTTAACAGTGGTAAAAGACAAGTTGTCCATCATCGCTTTCGCTACTTGGTCGTTGGTACGTGCCCAAATATCGACAACTTTGTTGTAACGTTCGCCCGCAGTTACGAAACCTTGTTCGAACTGTTGCTCAATTTCACGAACTTCAACTTCCGCTTTTTCAATAATTGAGTACTTCGCAGGTGGAATCACCATGTCTTCCATACCGACCGATACGCCTGAACGTGTCGCTTGACGGAAACCTAAGTACATCAATTGGTCCGCAAAGATCACGGTATCTTTAAGACCTAATTTACGGTAGCAAGAGTTAATCAATTTAGAGATATTTTTCTTGGTCATCTCAACGTTGATTTGTTGGAAATCCATACCTTCTGGCACAACTTCCCAAAGTAAGCAGCGACCTGGTGTGGTATCCACAACAATGGTTTGCTGTTCACGGTTACCATTTTCATCAATCACAGTCTGGTGTACACGTGCTTTTACGCGAGCGTGTAAATTTACCTGACCTGTTGCAAGTGCACGGTTAACTTCGTGAGTATCTGCAAACACCATGCCTTCACCTTTGGCATTGATCGCATCACGAGTGATGTAATACAAGCCTAAGACAACGTCCTGAGACGGTACGATGATTGGCTCACCGTTCGCTGGAGACAAAATGTTGTTGGTCGACATCATTAACGCACGCGCTTCTAACTGCGCTTCAAGTGTTAATGGTACGTGTACCGCCATTTGGTCACCGTCGAAGTCGGCGTTAAACGCAGCACAAACGAGTGGGTGAAGACGGATCGCTTTACCTTCAATCAGGATCGGTTCAAATGCTTGAAGACCCAAACGGTGAAGTGTAGGCGCACGGTTCAACATCACTGGGTGTTGACGAATCACGTGAGCAAGAACGTCCCAAACTTCTGGAGTTTCGCGCTCAACCATTTTCTTCGCAGCTTTAATGGTTGTTGCTTGGCCAGATGCTTGTAGTTTCGCGAAAATGAATGGCTTGAATAATTCAAGTGCCATTTTCTTCGGAAGACCACATTGGTGCAGACGTAAAGTAGGACCTACAGTAATTACCGAACGACCCGAATAGTCAACACGCTTACCAAGTAAGTTTTGACGGAAACGACCTTGCTTACCTTTGATCATGTCAGCCAAAGATTTCAATGGACGCTTGTTCGAACCCGTGATTGCACGACCACGACGACCGTTGTCTAACAATGCATCTACAGACTCTTGTAACATACGTTTTTCGTTACGTACGATAATGTCTGGCGCTGCAAGGTCAAGAAGACGCTTTAAACGGTTGTTACGGTTGATCACACGACGGTAAAGGTCGTTCAAATCAGAAGTCGCGAAACGACCACCTTCAAGTGGTACTAACGGACGAAGATCTGGTGGAAGTACTGGAAGTACATTCATCACCATCCATTCTGGCTTGTTGTTCGACTCTTTAAACGCTTCCATCAACTTCAAACGCTTAGACGCTTTTTTAAGCTTCGTCTCAGACGTTGTGTTTGGAATTTCTTCACGTAAACGTGAAATTTCGTTTTCAAGATCGATGTCTTTTAACAAGTCTTGAACAGCTTCTGCACCCATTTTCGCAGTGAATTCATCACCGTGTTCTTCTAAAGCGTTGAAGTATTCTTCATCATTAAGAAGTTGGTATTTCTCAAATGGAGTCATACCTGGGTCAGTTACTACGTAAGATTCGAAATACAATACGCGTTCGATATCACGTAAAGTCATGTCTAATAATAGACCGATACGGCTCGGAAGTGATTTTAAGAACCAAATATGTGCAACTGGAGACGCCAGCTCGATGTGACCCATACGCTCACGACGAACTTTCGCAGTTGTTACTTCAACGCCACATTTTTCACAAATGACGCCTTTGTATTTCATACGCTTGTATTTACCACACAAGCATTCGTAATCTTTGACTGGGCCAAAAATTTTGGCACAGAATAAACCATCACGTTCTGGTTTGAACGTACGATAGTTAATGGTTTCAGGCTTTTTAACTTCACCATGAGACCATGACTTAATCATTTCTGGTGACGCAAGACCAATACGGATGCGATCAAACTCAACTGGAGCATGACCGTCTGAATCCGTCTTTTTGCGCATGATATCGAGCAAGTCTTTCAATTTTTTTCTCCGTGTGTTGTGGAGACTTTCACTACACAACTGGGTCACAAATATTGTTTTTACTGAAATTTGGGAATATCTAATCCCCCTAAATCCCCCTTTGTAAAGGGGGATTTGCTCCCCTCTTTAATAAAGAGGGGCTGGGGGAGATTTCTTAGTCACCATTTTTCAGTTCAATGTTGATACCTAAAGAACGGATCTCTTTGGTCAATACGTTGAACGATTCAGGCATACCTGGGTCCATATAATGGTTACCATCTACAATGTTCTTATAGATACGGGTACGACCTTCAACGTCATCCGACTTAACAGTAAGCATTTCTTGAAGCGTGTAAGCTGCGCCATATGCTTCAAGCGCCCAGACTTCCATCTCACCGAAACGCTGACCACCGAATTGTGCTTTACCACCAAGCGGCTGTTGAGTTACTAATGAGTAAGAACCAGTAGAACGCGCGTGCATCTTGTCGTCTACCAAGTGGTTCAGTTTCAACATGTACATGTAACCTACAGTTACAGGACGGTCAAACTGCTCACCTGTACGACCATCATACAATACTGTTTGACCAGTACGTGAAATGTTCGCAAGCTCTAACAAGTCTTTAATTTGTGATTCTTCAGCACCATCGAATACTGGCGTTGCAAGTGGAACACCCGCACGCAAGTTACCTGAAAGCACCAAAATTTCATCATCAGTTAAGCTATCAAGATCTTCTTGCTCGCCACCAACTTTGTTATAAATTTTGTCTAAGAAGCCACGAAGCTCAAGTACAGTACGTTGTGCTTTTAACATCTTGTCGATTTCTTCGCCAAGACCTTTCGCTGCCATACCTAAGTGAGTCTCTAGAATCTGACCCACATTCATACGTGACGGTACACCCAGTGGGTTCAATACGATGTCGACTGGAACACCATTAGCATCGTGCGGCATGTCTTCAACAGGTAAGATGTTAGAAACAACACCCTTGTTACCGTGACGACCCGCCATCTTATCACCCGGTTGGATGCGACGTTTAACAGCCAAGTAAACCTTAACAACTTTCAATACACCTGTTGTTAATTCATCACCTGTAGAAAGTTTGCGTTTTTTCTCTGCAAACTTCTCATCAATTTCAAAGCTCTTCTCTTTCAAGAACACTTGAATTTGCGTTAAACGCTCTGCAATGGCTTCATCAGTCGGTTGGATTTCAAGTAAATCAACCAATTCTAAACCAGACAATACGTCTGCAGAAAGCTTATCTCCACGCTTGGTTGTACCACCACCGTTAGACTCTTGACCTGTCAACAAACGAACAATACGTTCACGTGCTGCTTCTTCGAAGATTTTGTATTCTTCTTTCAAGTCTTTACGGTATGAATCTAGCTGAGCTTTTTCAATTGCTTGCGCACGTTCGTCTTTTTCAAGACCGTCACGTGTAAACACTTGAACGTCAATCACTGTACCTTTGGTACCTGATGGAACACGTAAAGATGAGTCTTTTACGTCAGCTGCTTTTTCACCGAAGATTGCACGAAGCAATTTTTCTTCTGGTGTTAACTGCGTTTCACCTTTAGGCGTTACTTTACCTACAAGGATATCGCCCGCAGTCACTTCAGCACCGATATATACGATACCTGATTCATCAAGCTTAGACAGTGCAGCTTCACCCACATTCGGGATATCCGCTGTAATCTCTTCAGCACCCAATTTCGTATCACGTGCAACACACGACAATTCTTGAATGTGAATCGAGGTTAAACGGTCTTCTTGAAGTACGCGCTCTGAAAGTAAGATCGAGTCTTCATAGTTGTAACCATTCCACGTCATGAACGCAACGCGCATGTTTTGACCGAGTGCAAGCTCACCGCCATCTGTTGATGGACCGTCAGCCAATACATCACCACGACCAACTTTATCACCAAGTTTCACAAGAACTTTTTGGTTAATACAAGTGTTTTGGTTCGAACGTGTATATTTGATCAGGTTATAGATATCTACACCTGCCTCGCCTGCAACCATTTCGTCTTCGTTGACACGAATCACGACACGTGAAGCATCGACGAATTCGATACGACCACCACGACCCGCAATCACACACACACCAGAGTCATGCGCTACATTTGCTTCCATGCCTGTACCTACAAGCGGTTTGTCAGCAATCAATGTAGGCACAGCTTGACGCTGCATGTTTGAACCCATCAATGCACGGTTGGCGTCATCGTGTTCAAGGAATGGAATCAGTGATGCAGCAACAGAAACTACCTGCTGTGCAGAAACGTCCATATGCGTCACTTTTTCAGGCGGCATACGTACGAAATCACCTTGGTGACGTACAGAAACAAATTCTTCTGTTAAGTTACCGTCTTTATCTACGCCAGAATCGGCCTGTGCAATCACAGTACCTACTTCTTCAATTGCAGATAAATACTCAACTTCATCGGTTACACGACCATCAACTACTTTACGGTATGGAGTTTCTAAGAAACCGAAATTGTTACATTTCGCATAAACAGAAAGCGAGTTGATCAAACCAATGTTTGGACCTTCAGGCGTTTCGATTGGACATACACGACCATAGTGAGTTTGGTGTACGTCACGTACCTCAAAGCCCGCACGTTCACGTGTCAAACCACCAGGACCAAGCGCCGATACACGACGTTTGTGCGTAATCTCAGACAATGGGTTGTTTTGGTCCATGAACTGAGATAATTGGCTTGAACCAAAGAATTCTTTGATTGCAGCAGCCACTGGTTTCGCATTGATCAAATCTTGCGGAGACAAGTTATCTGTTTCAGCTTGGCTTAAACGTTCTTTAACAGCACGTTCTACACGAACTAGACCAACACGGAATTGGTTTTCAGTCATTTCACCTACTGAACGCACACGACGGTTACCCAAGTGGTCGATATCATCGACTTCACCTTTACCGTTACGGATTTCAACCAATGTTTTTAATACATCAGTGATATCTTCGTTCGACAAAATGCCTTCAACTTCACGAGACTTCTGATCCGTACCCACTTCGTAAGGACGACCCAAACGACGGTTGAACTTCATACGACCGACTGGAGAGAGGTCATAACGTTCTGAAGAGAAGAACAAGTTATTGAATAAGTTTTCAGCCGCTTCTTTCGTTGGTGGCTCGCCTGGACGCATTACTTTGTAGATTTCTACCAATGCTTCTTCACGACCTGTCGTGGTGTCTGCACGTAAAGTATCTGCAACGAATGAACCACGGTCGATGTCATTGGTGAATAGAATGTTAAATTGTTTAACACCACCTTCAGCCAATTTCACCATCACTTCATGGCTTAACAAGGTATTTGCTGCAATCACATCACCATCTTTAAGTGGGATGTCTTCTGCAGTAATACGCTCGTACAAGTACTCATCAGGCACAGAAAGTTTTTCTAGGCCAGCAGCTTCCATTTGACGCACATGACGCGCGTTGATACGCTTGCCTTGCTCAACAATGGTTTTGCCATCATTATCTACGATGTCAAATTGTGCCATTTCGCCACGCAAGCGTTCTGGAACAAGGTCAATCTGGTAGCTACCCATGTCTAGGTATACAGGCACTTTTTCATAGAACAAGTCTAAGATTTGCGCATTGTTATAACCCAAAGCACGAAGAACCACAGTCGCGAGTAATTTACGACGACGGTCAATACGCACAAATACAAGGTCTTTTGCATCAAATTCGAAGTCTAACCATGAACCACGGTAAGGAATAATACGCGCAGAATAAAGCACTTTACCACTAGAGTGAGTCTTGCCTTTATCGTGGTCAAAGAACACGCCTGGTGAACGGTGTAATTGAGATACGATTACACGCTCAGTACCATTAATAACGAATGTACCGTTATCGGTCATGAGTGGCATTTCACCCATGTACACTTCTTGCTCGCGCACGTCTTTAATTGATTTAGTTTCGCGATCTTTTAAGATCAAACGAATTTTTACGCGCATTGGTGCTGCATAAGTTGAGCCACGAAGAATACATTCGCGTACATCAAACTCAGGCTTACCAAGACTATACTCAACAAATTCTAAAGCAGCATTGCCAGAATAACTTTCTATAGGAAAAACTGAACGAAACGCGGCTTGCAGACCGATATCTTCGCGGTTTTTTGGTGATTTGCCATCTTGTAAAAATGTTCTGTACGAGTCGACTTGAATCGCGAGCAAGTACGGAGCATCCATAACACTAGGCAATTTACCAAAATTCTTACGGATCCGTTTCTTTTCGGTATATGAGTATGCCATCTGGAGTCCTCGGAAAGTAAACTGAGCCCGCCTGCAGAACGGGCTCAGAAGGAATTACGCAGGCCGATATGGCCACCACTTTTTACAAATGCTGCAATTTTCAGTGGTATTGAAACGCTTACCAATATTTTTAAATTTGAAAAATATTGGTAAGCGTTTGATTCTTTTCTTTATTTTAATTTGATGGATTTTCCACCAAGCAAACAAAAATCGAGCCGATTATTGTAACGCAAAAAGGCTGATGACCCAAGAGCCATCAGCCAATTTTTGGGGTGAAATTAATATTCCCCCCCTGGTAACATTACTTAATAGTAATAGTAGCACCAGTTTCTTCAAGTTTTTTCTTAAGTTCTTCAGCTTCTTCTTTAGAAACTGCTTCTTTAAGAACTGAAGGAGCGCCTTCAACCATGTCTTTAGCTTCTTTCAAGCCAAGACCAGTGATTTCACGAACTGCTTTAATCACAGCTACTTTGTTCGCGCCGAAAGAAGTCAACTCAACGTTGAATTCTGATTGCTCTTCAGCAGCAGCAGCAGCAGGACCTGCAGCTACAGCTACAGCAGCAGCAGATACGTTGAATTTTTCTTCGAAAGCAGAAATAAGTTCAACAAGTTCAAGAACAGTTTTTTCAGCAACTGCGTTTAAGATTTCTTCGTTTGTTAAAGCCATGAGAGTAACTCCAAATGGGTATTGAATGATGTGTGTTTAAGTTTGAGCTTATGCAGCTTCTGACTCGTTTTTCTCTTGAAGCGCTGTAAGTAAGCGACCCAATTTCGAAATAGGAGCTTGAAGAACGTTTGCAAGCATAGTAAGCGCTTTCTCTTGGTTTGGAAGATTCGCGATAACGCTAACTTCTGCGCCTTGATAAAGTTTGCCTTCAAATGCAGCAGCTTTAAGTTCAAATGCTTTGTTAGTTTTCGCAAATTCTTCGAATAAGCGTGCCGCAGCACCCATATCATCTGCAGAAGTTGAGAAAGCTAAAATTGTTGGGCCAACAAGGTTGTCGTTCAAGATATTGAATGGAGTATCTTGAAGAGCGCGTTTAGCCAAAGTATTACGTACAACACGTGTAGCAACACCTAACTTACGAGCTTCAACACGAAGAGCAGTTAATTGCTCAACAGTTAAACCTTGGTAGTCAGCAACAACAGCAGCAAACGCAGTAGAAGCAACTTCAGTTACTTCAGCAACGATCTGTTTTTTGCCTTCGATAAGAAGAGCCATTGTAAAACCTCCTAACGGTGATTTATGTACTTACGCGAAGTACACTCCCAATTCGCAAGTTCATCACTGAACTTACACGCGGAGGATGAACAAATCACACCACCGCGTCTACTCAGGCTGGGAAATTAAGAAAGTAATCGAAATTACTCTCGCCTGAGGTCTTTGACGCTGATAAATCTACATTTACCAATTCAAAGTTTGCCTAAGTTTGCAAGTAGTCCGAAACCGGTTTCTCTTGCGTAATATTTGAAGCAGTGCTTCAAATATTACTCAGGGCTTTAAAATTCTGTCTAAGTTAAACTTAGTTAGAAACGTTGTTTACATCAACAACAAGACCTGGACCCATAGTTGAGCTCAAAGTGATCTTTTTGATGTATACACCTTTAGATGTCGCAGGCTTTAACTTTTTCAAGTCTGCAATCAAAGTTTCAACGTTTTGACGAACAGCTTCAGCAGAGAAATCTACTTGACCGATCGCAGCGTGGATAATACCCGCTTTGTCTACACGGTAACGTGCTTGACCAGCTTTTGCATTTTTAACTGCACCAGCTACGTCAGGAGTTACAGTACCCACTTTAGGGTTTGGCATTAAGCCACGTGGACCAAGAATCGTACCCAACTTACCCACAACGCGCATTGCATCAGGAGCAGCAATCACTACATCAAAGTCAAGGTTACCCGCTTGGATGCTTTCAGCAAGGTCATCAAAACCAACCACGTCCGCGCCTTCAGCTTTAGCAGCTTCAGCAGCAGCGCCTTGAGCAAACACAGCTACACGTACAGTTTTACCAGTACCTGCAGGAAGTGTAGTCGCGCCACGAACAACTTGGTCAGATTTACGAGGGTCAACACCTAGGTTTACCGCAACATCCAAAGATTCTTTGAATTTCGCAGCAGGAAGACCAGCAAGAACAGCTACGGCTTCTTCTAAAGTGTAAACTTTGTTTGCTTCAATAGCAGCAGCAATGGCTTTTTGACGTTTAGTTAACTTTGCCATGTCTTATAGCTCCACTTCCAAGCCCATAGAACGTGCAGAACCAGCGATGGTACGAACACGTGCGTCTAAATCAGCACCAGTTAAATCTGGTTCTTTAGTAGTCGCGATTTCTTCCAATTGAGCACGAGTCAACTTACCAACTTTAGTTTTGTTAGGTACAGCAGAACCCTTTTGGATACCAGCAGCTTTCTTAAGAAGAATAGATGCAGGAGGAGTTTTCATGATGAATGTGAACGACTTGTCGTTGTACACAGTGATCACGACTGGAATTGGTAAACCAACTTCAAGTTTTTGTGTCGCAGCATTGAATTCTTTACAGAATGCCATGATGTTAACACCACGTTGACCCAATGCAGGACCAATCGGTGGAGATGGATTCGCTTTACCAGCTGGAACTTGCAGCTTGATATAGCCGTCAATCTTCTTAGCCATTTCAAATTACCTCTGGGTACAAACGCCGATGAAGGCTCCCCAATTTCTAAGTAACGATACCGTTACAACAACAATGCCTGACTTATCAATAAGCCAGGCGTTTTTCAACCACATCCAATTAAACTGATTTTTCGACTTGGCGAAATTCCAGCTCAACCTGAGTTGGTCGATTAAATACATTAATGGTCAACGTTAAACGTGACTTTTCGTATAGAACTTCTTCCACCACACCTTTAAAGTCTGTGAATGGACCGTCAATTACGAGTAATTCTTCGCCTGGTTCAAACATCGTCTTCGGACGTGGTGCTTCACCAGTATTGCGTACACGAGCAAGAATCGCATCTGCTTCACGTTGGGTAATTGGCGCCGGTTTCTCAGCCGTACCACCAATAAAACCTAAAACTTTTGGACATTCTTTAACAATGTGCCAAGTTTCATCATTCATTTCCATTTCGACCAATACATAGCCTGGAAAGAACTTACGCTCAGATTTACGTTTCTTACCATCCTTCATTTCTACCACTTCTTCGGTAGGAACAAGGACTTCACCAAAGCTATCGGCTACAGCGCTACGCTGGATTCGATCATTAAGTGAACGCATCACTTGTTTTTCATAACCTGAATAGGCATGAATAATGTACCAACGTTTCATAGCTCTCTTACCCGATAATAAACTTCATTAACCAGCCCAAAATGTAGTCAAAACACCATAATAAAATGGATGCAACAACTACAACCGCAAGCACCTGCCAAGATGTGGTCATGGTCTCTTGCTTCGTTGGCCAAGTCACTCGACGCAGCTCAATTCGTGAGTCTTTCAACAAACGAGCAAAGCCTTTGCCTTGATGGGTGGCGTATAATAAACCGAATGCCACGATGATACAAGCCAAAATTACCCCAACGCGCACCCAGATATCGTTGGCTGGTGCCCAATACGCTGGTAGGTGTTGATTCACCATGGTCGCACCAATTAATAAAATCAATGCGATAATCCATAAGACGACGTCTAGGGGAGAACCAGATTTAACTACTTCAGCAGAATTATTTCTTTGAGGGATTGCCGCGTCGCTTTGTGCGTCGCGTAATTTTTCATTCGACATTTTTGTACTCGTCGTAGGTTTCGCGACTTATTATATGACCAGTTTTGCCGACATCAAGCGTCTTTTATAAAAAAGTTGGCAGGCCAGGAGGGACTCGAACCCCCAACATTCGGTTTTGGAGACCGACGCTCTACCAATTGAACTACTGACCTGCAAAACAAATTGGAGTCGAAACCCCAATTTGTAATTTTATTTTATAATTATGCAGTTACTTTAGCAACTACACCAGCACCAACTGTACGGCCACCTTCACGGATCGCAAAACGTAGACCTGGGTCCATTGCGATTGGGTGGATTAATTCTACTGACATTTCTACGTTGTCACC
>NZ_JACBEZ010000047.1:0-20863 GCF_013391465.1 Acinetobacter sp. SwsAc2
TCGATTTATTAATGCACTGTTATAAGAAGACCAATTGGTTGTACGATAGATTTTAGGTGTGGGCTTATTCATTTGAGAATTATATTGTGGAATAAGCCTTTAGAGATAGGTTTGTGCAACAAAGCCCTGTTAAGTTGATAATAATACAATTGTGGCAAACGACCACGACCATCTAAATAATGTCGCATCACATAAATTTTTTGATCAGCTTGGTCGAGTCCTAAAACTTCAATATTTTGTGGTCCACCTACAGTTGCAAAACTGTGGCTTGAAAAAAATAAGGTGCTGAAAACTAGCGGATGGATTATTTTCATCATCACAAGGCGCTTCACATTTTTATTGATTATGGTTCAGTTTAAGGGTTCAAAATGTAGAAAAATCAAATTTAGTGTAAAGATTTAAGCATTTTGAACACGTTCAATGACCATTTGAGCGACATTTTTCGTAAGTTGATCAAGTCGCTCGAGTGCACTGCCTAGCAGTAAATAATGGTAAGTACTTAAACTGTTTTGATAATGAATGGCAATATAAAAGGTGCCTTCTGGTTTTTCAGGCGTCGCACTTCCACCAGGTTTGAGCAACCCTGTACAGGAGACAATAATATCGGCATGACGAAATAGTCGATGCCCGTGAAGTGCCATAGCTTCAGTGACTTCAATCGACTCCGCTGTATATTGCTGAATAAGTGCAGCGTCAATCTTTAAAATTTCACATTTGATACTGGGGTCATAACTCACCAGTCCACCCAACAAAATGTCAGCTCCGCTATGTTTATAAATCGAAAATTGACTGGATAGATAACCTGAACTGGCACTTTCGATAAAAGCAATGGTCAATTTTTTTTGTTCTAGGAGGTTGCAGCATTGCTTGAGTACTTGCACCACTTTAGCCTCCCGATGTCCATTATTTTGATTTGTTTAACAGCTTAGTCATAAACACGGTACACACCAACAAAACGATTACATGCTTTACTTTCACTTTTTACAGAAAGAATGGCTTTTTGAAAGTTGAACTGGTAGTGACAGTTGTTTTCATTGTCCGTGATGTTTTGCTTTTGATCGGGTGTGGTATAGGCCAAAAATGAAATGGTTTGGGTTTCTATGCGGTTATTGGGACTACGATATGCAACACCTTCGATCTTAATTTTATCTTTAGACAGCTGATGCACTTGTAGGTGCACAGGTTGTTTGGCAATGGCCCCATGTTCAAACTTTAAATAGTGTTGCGTCAAACTTTGATTTAATGATGTGTAGAAGTTCAGATCATCAATTCGGAAGTCCATTTGCTGCTGATAGCATGCTAAGGATTTACATTGCTGTAGGCGGTTTAGCCATAGCTGATGGGTATCGACCAATAAACGCTGCGGCGCATCACTGATTAAAAAAGCAGTCATTGATTGTGTGTCTAATTTTTGTCGAATGTCTTTAAATTGATCGCTACAGATCTTTTTAAGGCTAGACGAGGTCGGATCATCACAGTTAATGACTTGAGCATAACTAAAGCTGGTACAAAGACAACTTAGACACACTAAAATACTAAATTTTTTCATAAGTTTTATGTCGGTTTTCAACAGCATGATCGCTTATACTTTCACTATGTTGCGCTGCTTGTAACTATAGCGAAAGAGAAAGCGTGAATACAAGATTTCAATCATTTATTTCTTAAAGGAAACTGAGCATGGTTGCACATATTCGAATTGGACAGGGACTAGATGTACATGCTTTTGAAGAGGGTGAATTTGTCACACTGGCAGGTATTCAAATTCCACATACACACGGCTTAAAAGCACATTCAGATGGTGATGTGGTTTTGCATGCTTTAACAGATGCATTATTGGGTGCGTTGGCTTTAGGCGATATTGGTCAGCACTTTCCCGATACCGATCCTCGCTTTAAAGGGGCAGACAGTCGAGTATTACTCAACCATGTCTATCAGCTTATTTTAGATCGTGGTTATCAGTTAAATAATGCTGACATTACTGTGGCATGTGAACGTCCGAAGTTGGCACCGCATAATTTAGCGATGCGCCAAAGCATTGCAGACGTTCTTGATGTTGAAATCACACAGATTAGCATCAAAGCAACGACCACGGAAAAACTGGGTTTTACGGGTCGTCAGGAAGGTATTTTATCTACAGCTACAGTGCTGATTTCTCATGCAAAATGATCAGGATTGATCATAGCCAGCTTCAATTCTTGTGTCGCTTTACGACCTTGAAGTTGTAAGGCAACAGCATGCGCCAAACCTGTCCATGTGTCATTCGGTTCCCAAATTTGATGCATGGCTTCATGTGCGGTTGGCATATCGATATTCATATAATATTGACGATATAAATACATCAAACTACTGACGCGATAATTTTCTGAGCAATGGACCCAAATGGTTTGTTCTTGAACCAAATGATCAATCATATCTAAGACCAATAAACATTGATCATCAGACGGTGTATCCCACGAAATAGGCACTTGTATATAGTTCAAACCGAGCTCTAAACAGATTTGATCTTCATTGGCTAAATAGTTATTGCTATTACTGAGCGCAAGATTGATGACCGTGTTTACGCCATACTCTTTAATTTGCTGTAATTGCTCAGCAGTCGGTTGTCCAGAAGTAAACAAATGCTCGTGGATAAATTGAAAGTTAAGTGTTTGGCTTAAGTGTGTTTCAATAGCGTTCATAATTATTTCTTAATCTTAGAATGAAAAACGCCATCCGAAGATGGCGTTTTAAAAACTTAACGGTTCGGTAAAACGTCTTTGAGTGCTTCGTGCATCTCTAGTAATACCTTTTCTGTGGTATCCCAGTCAATACAACCATCGGTTACTGACTTGCCGTATTCAAGATCGCATAGGTTTTCAGGAATTTCCTGACGACCACCTTTAAGGTGACTTTCAACCATAATGCCGATAATAGATTTATTTCCATCAATAATTTGTTCGGTAATATTTTTCAGAACAAGTGGTTGAAGGAACGGGTCTTTGTTCGAGTTTGCATGACTGGTGTCAATCATGATTTTGGTGCTGACTTTCGCTTTAGCCAATGCTGCTTCTGCTTCTGCTACAGAACCAGCATCGTAGTTTGGCTTACCGTTACCACCACGAAGTACCACGTGTGCATACGGGTTACCTGAAGTACGAATAACAGACACTTGGCCTTGGTTGTTTAGACCCAAGAAGTGGTGACCATGTTTCACCGACTGCATGGCATTGGTTGCAACAGTTAAGCCACCATCTGTACCATTTTTGAAACCTACGGGTGAAGAAAGACCAGAAGACATTTCACGGTGCGTTTGGCTTTCAGTCGTACGTGCACCAATCGCTGACCAAGAGATTAAGTCTTGGTAGTACTGTGGTGAGTTTGGATCGAGTGCTTCGGTCGCGCACGGCAAGCCTTTTTCATTTAACTCAACCAAAAGCTTACGACCAATGCGTAAACCTTTTTCAATGTTGAATGAGTCATTCATGTCAGGGTCATTGATTAGACCTTTCCAACCCACAGTGGTACGTGGTTTTTCAAAATAAACACGCATTACGATATAGATTGAGTCTTTAATTTTATCGCTTAAAACTTTTAAACGGTCTGCGTATTCGTGAGCAGCAACTGGGTCATGAATTGAACATGGGCCAATCACCACAAAAATGCGTTTGTCTTTACCATCTAAAATATTGCGAATCGTTTCACGACCGTGAAGTACAGTTTGATATGCAGACTCAGTGAGAGGCAATTCAGTTTTTAATTCCGCTGGGGTAACTAGCGGATGAATGCTTTGTAAATTCACGTCATCGATGTCGTTTTGGGTAATAGAGTTTGACTGTAGAGTATTCATTGCCGTCACTGGTTCGATCGTATTAAGTTGCTTTATAAGCTGAATATAACACGGTTTAGCTGATAAAAGGTTATAAAAAAGTCGAATGAATCTTTGAAAAAAAAGTGATGAATCTTAGGTTTATTTTAAATCAGAATGCCTACACTGAGGCATTCTTAACTGTTGAAATTTGAATGACTTGAACAGTTTCGGCTGGCTTCACTGGTTTGGCTTTGATCGGATTCAACATGAAGTTCACACCCAGCGCGAACAGGGTAATACCCAACACTTTACGGATGATTTTTTCAGGAAGACGTGAACTAATCAGTGTTCCAATAATAATTGCTGGAATAGACCCTACCAATAACCACATAAGGAGGTGGAAGTCGACGTTGCCTGAAGTCATGTGACCCATACCTGCAACGAAAGTAAGTAACACCGCATGCACAACGTCAGAACCAATAATACGAATCATTGGTAGATTTGGGAACATAATGACCAAAGCCATGATTCCGAAAGCACCTGCACCAACTGATGACAGTGTCACGAAGACCCCAAGAACCACACCCATCATCACAATGTACTTACGTTTATTGCTGGTTTGAAGCTGAACTTTTTCTAAGTCTTCGGTCATGTCTGGGAGCTCATCTTTACGTAATTTGTTGAAAAATTTTTCAATTTGATTACGGAAGACAATTGATAAACCTGTAATGGTCAACATGAAGCCTAAAACCATAGTGAGCACGGCTTTGTAGTGGGTAGATTGGCTCAAATAGTTGTCGAGTACCCAGTGCGTTGCAAAGGAAGCTGGAATACTGCCAATTGCAAGCCAAAGCACAATTGGCCACACAATATTTAGTTTTTTTGCATGTACAAATGAACCACAGAATTTTGAAATTGCGGCATAGAGCAAGTCTGTACCAATGGCAATGTGAGGTTCAATTCTGAAAAGGCTAATGAGGATCGGTGTCATTAATGAACCACCACCTACACCAGTAATTCCCACACAAAAACCGACTAAAACACCTGCGAGAATAAATTCGAGTGGACCAAACATTGTTATATGCCAAAATATCAAAAAACGTGCATATCTTATGACGTTTTCATATAAGTCGTTGTCTTGATTGTTGATTTACTTATTCTAAAAAGAGATATAGGAGTTATTGTTTGAGCTGTATCCGTGCTTTTATTTTTAAGCCTACAATTGTCAGCAACCACCATAGATTGAAACCTATGAGTGTTCGTAAAATATAAAGAGGGGCTAGCTGATGCTTTTTCCATTGCTCAAAATCCGCTGCGGTCGAGCTATCTGTCATATCTAAGTGTTGCTGACGTGGATCAGCTAATGTGATCTGATGAATAAATGCCTCCTTTTTTGCATTTTTTAGGTTCCAAAAAATATGCTCAAAATAGTAAACCTCGACCTGCTTTGCCGTAAATTGGTGACGATGTGATGACTGGTCACATAGTGTTTGAACAGGTTCTCCCATCAATGCGCAGTTTGCGATCCATAAATGATGCTGTTGTTTAAATTTCAACGTGCTGATTCGTCCTTTACTGATTTCAACGGTGATTTCATCAAAGGTTTTACTCTGAATCTGAGTGGGGATCCAGCTGCTTGGGAAACAAATAAATACAAGCAAATTGAAAATGAGGGAAATAAAAAGTGTCCAGCCAAAATGATGCTTCGACCAACTGCAGAGCTGTTGAAAGGGTATGATGATTTCTTGTTGTGACCAATCTAAAGCTGAACGCAATGTTTGCCCCGTGAAAATATCTATAAAAGTGCTTATTATTTAGCGTGTTATAACTAAAAATCACGGTGCTTCAACTTAAATGATTTTGATTAGTCTCTAAAATTCTGTTGCAATTGTTCTGGCTCATATATTTACATACCTTTTTATTTGGCTCATGATCGAAATAAAAAAGTGTGTGAGTTGTAGAGTAAATACTTACTTAGATTGAGCTGTTTTTTTGGGTTTTAAGTCATTGATGCTTAAAATCAGTATAAAAAGTATCGGGGTTGCAAATACAAATAAACTGACACTCCCCACACCGCGACCCGTGAATTGAATCAATAAAATTAATGTCGCGGCCAGTACACCAAAAGCCAGATATCGGCAGATTTGATAATGTTCTGCACACTTGGCCCAACGTGACTTTTGAGTTTTAGGGCGCTGCTTATCGCTCACCAGAAATAATACATAGCACGCGAAAGTGATGAGAAGTCCTGCAATCAGGTAGATCATGAATTGGACTCCTGAACCGCAGTATTGGCATATTTTTTCTGAATTTTTTGTACAGCTTTTTGTTGAATGGGCTGGATTTTTTGATGTAAGAAAATAGTCAATATCGCAAGGATGAAGATCATAAGATCAACTCGCAAGAATAACCAATATTCATTCAAGTTATGCACATATTGGTGGCTGATTAAATAGTAAAGATTGAAAATAGGCAAAGATACAGCCAGTAAAATGAAGACTTTCAGTTGAGTTTTCCAAAGGTGTTGCTGTGGAGTGAGCAATGCAATGACTAAGCTGAGTAACCAAGTGCCGAAAAATGCGTAGATTTCGTAGTTGGGTTGACCTGCTTCTAACTGAAGTAAACGATTTGCACAAAGATAACTGAGCATTGCAATCGGCAAGCCAATGATGGCAGCCGTATTTAAGCGGTTAACCGCATAATGTCCAAAGTGGAAACTTTGTTTCTTATTTTGTAACTGACGTTTTAAGCTCCAGAGTAAAAGTCCAGACGCAATCATGGCACAGCCTAAAAGCCCTGAGAAGAATAACGCAAAGCGTAATAAGGGCTGCGCAAAGTGTGCCATGTGTAAACCATAGACTCCATTATTGAGCGTGGCAATTGCGCTATTGTTCCGAGTGTCACCGAGCAGGGCACCAGATTCGCCGTTAAAGCTGAGTTGGGCTTGGTTTCGCATGATGCTTCGGTCAGTTGACTCAACCAAGTTCACCTGAGCGATATTGGCGTTGGGATGTTTGACCGTAATATTGTCAATCTCTGTTTTCCCCCAACGCTGCTCAGATTGTTGTATGAAGTACTCAATCGGTCGCATCGTAGCAGGTGTCGGTTTAGCCTCAGAGCTGATGCTAATATTTCTAATTTCATCAAAATATTGGAACGGTTGCTCTGGATAAAGTTTCTTCATGCCATTGGGAAGAATGAGATAAAAGAAAATGGCTAAACCAGTGAATGTAATGGTCAGGAAAAAAGGCAAAGCAATAACAGAGGTGACATTGTGAAAGTCTAGATACGAGCGTTGACCCTTGAAGGCTCTTAGGGTAAAAAATTCGGTGAATATCTTTTTGTGTGTGATGATGCCTGAAATGAGGATGATCAACATTAAGAAGGCCGCAATAGTGACCAAAAGCCTACCGATAAAATAGGGCACACCATACAGCTGATAGTGAAAGCCATAGAAAAACTCACCGCCTTGAGTTGCAGATAAGGTGACTTCTTCACCCGTGTTCGCATCCAAAGTCTTATTTTCGTAGCCACCATCGGCCTTTTGCCAGTAGATTTTATTAACAGGTGAACTCGGACTAGCTACGCCGATATACCAACTTTGCGCATCTGCAGCATTTTTTTGTAAGTATTGATATGCCGAATTCATCGCAGTGTCTTGTTTGACCTGCATGGTGGCAAATTGAGGTTGCATCCATAAATTTATTTCATGACGGTAATAGGTCGCAGCACCTGTTAAAAAAATGGCAAATAATAACCATCCCAGTGTTAGTCCAAGCCAAGAGTGTAGCCATGCCATTGATTGGCGAACAGATTTTTGCATGGTTTAACCTACGAACTTCAGCAATACAAAAAAGCAAAGGGAAAGCGAAATGGTTGAAGCGCTTAACTTTTTCAGGGATTGAGCACAAAAGCTTACAATGACAAAAGTGGTAAAGAAAATAAGAGATAGAAAAGCCGCCAAATAAATGGATTCTGCTTTAGCGAAGTGAAGGTGAAAACTAAGGGTAAGCAGTTCTGATAACATGGATGTACATAAATAGCCTAAGCCAAATGCGATCAAAAACCGAAACATAACGGTTATAGGGTAATTAAGCTGACTTAGGGGCATAAAGATCACATGAATGAAGTCATAAAGGGGCTTAACGTTGTACTCATTAAGCATCGAACCTAAATTTAATATTTAAGCAAAGCTATCTCTATCACGAGTTAAGCAGTCTACATACTAAAATAGTGAGATTGAGCAGTGTAACTTGAGGAACAAAGCATAGATAGAATTAACGATAATGATTCTCAGTAATTCTATGTTCTAATAGGTATCCTGTGCAATATTTAAATGATCGAAAATTTAAATTAACTCGCCTTTTTTCGTACTTTTTATATGAGTCAAATAGGTCACTCATTTTATATCTGCAGCATAAATAGAAAGACTCGACCAATACCCATCCCAAAAGACGCTATGTTATGATGCATGGGTTGAAAAATAAGGAATAATGCTTTGCAAAATCGGAAACTTAAAATTGGAATCGTAGTGGGTGAAGTATCGGGTGATACTTTAGGTGCTAAACTTATTCGCAGTTTTCGTGAGCAAGGAATTGATGCAGAATTTGAGGGTATTGGTGGCCCGCAAATGATTGCAGAGGGTTTCAAGAGCTTTTATCCGATGGATATCTTGTCGGTCATGGGGCTGGTTGAGGTTCTTAAAGACATTAAAAAGCTTTTTGCTGTACGTGATGGGCTGGTAGAGAAATGGACAGCCCATCCTGTCGATGTGTTTATTGGGATTGATGCGCCAGACTTTAATCTGCGCCTTTCAAAAAGTTTAAAACAAAAACAACTGCCCATAAAAACCGTGCAGTATGTTAGTCCTTCCGTTTGGGCATGGCGTCAGGGACGGGTTCATGGCATCAAAGCCTCAATTGATTTGGTATTGTGTTTATTTCCGTTTGAAAAAGCATTTTATAAAAAATGGGATGTTCCTGCTGCGTTTGTAGGACACCCCTTGGCGAGCCAATTGCCTTTGGAAAACCCAATTTTACAAGCCAAAGAAGAACTGGGTTTAGATCTGACCCAAAGGCATATTGCCTTATTGCCGGGAAGTCGACGTGGTGAAATTGAAAAGCTCGGTCCACTGGTTTTAGATGCTGCAAAATTGCTCTACGCCAAATATCCAAACTATCGCTTTGTGATACCAGCAATCAATGATGCACGTAAGCAACAAATCGAAGCTTTGCTTACTCAGTATCCAAAAGCATTGGTCGATCAAATAGACTTGCTTGAAAACTCAGGCACCGAGTCGAAGATTGGGCGTCAAGTTATG
Source organism: Acinetobacter sp. SwsAc2 (assembly GCF_013391465.1). Lineage (NCBI taxonomy): Bacteria > Pseudomonadati > Pseudomonadota > Gammaproteobacteria > Moraxellales > Moraxellaceae > Acinetobacter > Acinetobacter sp. SwsAc2. The sequence continues at coordinate 9,108 of NZ_JACBEZ010000047.1, forward strand.
AACGCCGCTAATATTGTAGCTTTGGCTTCAGGTACAGCAACTTTGGAAGCTATGCTGTTACACCGACCAATGGTAACCTTCTATAAGTTGAACTGGCTCACTTATCATGTGGTGAAATTCTTGATCAAGATTCAATATTATTCATTGCCGAATATTATTGCGGGCAAGAAAGTGATACAAGAATTAATTCAAAAAGATGCAACACCTGAGAAATTGGCGGCTGAAATTGAAAAATTAATGAATATAGAAACAGCACAGATTCAGGCTATGCAGCACATTACCATGCATAAACAGTTACTTGCAGGTAATAGTGAAAATCCTGTTGAGGCGATTTTAAATATTTTAGATTAATTCTCTTTAAGACATCGTGATAGTGCAGTGAGAAACAACCCAAACGTATTTGGGTTGTTTCTTTTTATTTTAAGGTTTTAATCCAACGGCTTTAGCACGAGCAGCGTGTAACTTTTTATAACTGTCGATTAAACGTAAGTGACGGTCCAAACCTTCAAGTTTCATACTGGTTTCTGTTAAACCATAGAAACGAATACGACCTTCAACTGTGCCTATTACCGCATCCATACGTTCATCACCGAACATACGGCGGAAGTTTGCTTCATACTCTTCCAGTTCCATGTCGTCATCTAACATTACTTCGAGTACGACATTCATGCATTGGTAGAACAGACCACGTTCAACGGTATTGGTGTTGTATTGTAAGAATGCTTCAACCAAATCTTTCGCTTCTTCAAACTGCTCTAATGCAAGATAGATGAGTAGTTTGAGTTCAAGCAAAGTCAATTGACCCCATTCGGTATTGTCATCAAACTCAACCCCGATCAAAGTCTTGATTTCAGTATAGTCGTCTAGCTCACATTCTTCTAAACGTTCAACCAGCGCTTCAAGCTGTTCGTCGCCTAAACGATGTAAGTTGAGGATGTCTTCACGGTAAAGTAGCGCTTTGTTGGTGTTATCCCAAACCAAGTCTTCAACCAAGTAAATTTCTGAGTAACCCGGTACCAAGATACGACACGCCGTTGCGCCTAAATGTTGGTAAATGGCCATATAGACTTCTTTGCCCATATTTTCCAAAATACCGAACAGTGCATCAGCTTCATCAGCATTTGAGTTTTGGCCTTGATTGGTAAAGTCCCACTCGACAAAGTCATAGTCTGATTTGGCACTAAAGAAGCGCCATGACACCACACCACTTGAGTCAATGAAGTGCTCAACAAAGTTATTGGGTTCAGTGACCGCATTTGAGCTAAATGTTGGGCGAGGTAAGTCGTTCAGACCTTCAAAGCTACGGCCTTGAAGTAGCTCAGTTAAGCTGCGCTCAAGCGCAACTTCAAAGCTTGGGTGTGCGCCGAAAGAGGCGAATACACCACCTGTACGCGGGTTCATTAACGTCACACACATTACAGGGTATTGACCACCTAGAGAGGCATCTTTCACCAATACAGGGAAACCTTGCTCTTCTAAACCTTGGATGCCCGCTAAAATGCTAGGATATTTCGCTAAAACCTCTTGTGGTACATCTGGCAGGGTCAGTTCACCTTCCAAAATTTCACGTTTTACGGCACGCTCAAAAATTTCAGATAAACACTGTACTTGTGCTTCAGCTGAGGTGTTTCCTGCACTCATGCCGTTACTAAGGTACAAGTTTTCAATCAAGTTTGATGGGAAGTAAACCACTTCCGCATCAGACTGGCGAACAAAAGGTAAAGAGCAAATACCACGCTCAGCTTTCCCTGAGTTTGTGTCGTATAAATGCGTACCTAACAGTTCTTCTTCAGGGTCATAAATTTCAAGGGTGTACTCATCCAGTACACCTTCAGGCATTTCACCATTTGGACCTGGCATGAACCATTTTTCATCTGGATAATGCACAAATTCGGCATTGGCAATGTCTTCACCCCAGAACTGGTCGTTATAGAAGAAGTTACAGTTCAGACGTTCAATGAACTCACCCAGCGCAGAAGCTAATGCACTTTCTTTGCTTGAGCCTTTACCGTTGGTAAAACACATTGGCGACTGAGCATCACGAATATGTAAAGACCACACATTTGGCACAATATTACGCCAAGAAGCGATTTCAATTTTCATGCCCAGACCAGCCAAAATACCTGACATATTGGCAATGGTTTCTTCTAAAGGCAGGTCTTTACCTGCAATGATGGTGCTGCTTTCAGAAGCAAGGCTTGGAATAAGCAGGGCTTGTGCATCGGCATCAATGCTTTCTACTTCTTCAATAATAAACTCAGGGCCTGTTTGGATTACTTTCTTAACCGTACAACGGTCGATAGAGCGTAAAATGCCTTGGCGATCTTTTTCTGAAATGTCCGCTGGGAGCTCAACTTGAATTTTGAAGATTTGTTTATAGCGGTTTTCAGGGTCAACAATGTTGTTTTGTGACAAACGAATGTTGTCAGTTGGAATGTCACGTGCCAAACAATACACTTTGACAAAGTAAGCCGCGCAAAGCGCAGAAGATGCTAAAAAATAGTCAAATGGACCGGGTGCAGAGCCATCACCTTTGTAGCGAATCGGTTGATCGGCAATGACTGTAAAATCATCGAACTTCGCTTCTTGGCGAAGATTATCGAGATAATTAACCTTGATTTCCATGCTGGCACCTAAATTTTCTTATATGTCAGCATGGACATATAAGAGATAAAATATTGAAAAATAAGCCGAATCACGGATGAAAACTGGACTTAAAAAAGTGTGGCTAGAGCGAAAAAGAACAAACAAGCAGTGGTTTGAAGCCATCTCTAGCAAGGATGCGGGATATTATAGTGTGATTTTCACAAGATGCTAATCTTTGTCTGCAAGTTCAAGGTATTTATCTCGACGTACAAAAACATAAGCTGAGAGAAGATTACTATTAAACCATTAAGGACGGGCACGTTAAGTTGGGTTTGGATTATTTCTATATTGACTTGGGCTCATTTGGTACTGTCGTTTAAAGCTTTGGCTAAAAGCCGTTTCTGAGTTATAACCTACCCTATGTGCTATTTGCTGAATGGTTCCTTGTCCATTACGCAGGTATTGGGCGGCTAAACGCAGACGGTGTTGTTGCAAATAAGCCAAAGGGCTTGTGCCTAAAATTTGGCTAAACAATGTGGCAAATTTAGACCGTGACATACAACACTGTTCTGCAAGGGACTCAACAGTCCAAGGCTGTGCAGGTTCCGCATGAATTTTAGCAAGGGCATTGGAGAGTTCAGGATGAGATAAAGCACTCAGCCAATTGTTCGAGTCTTGCAGCGCATCAATATAATCACGCACACATTCAATTAATAAAATACTCACCAAATGATCCAAAATTTTGTCACGGCCTGGGCGTATACGTTGGACTTCTAGAGCGAGAAACTGCAGCCCAATTTGCAACCATTCAGGAACCGTGCTGAGATCTTTGTGTTGAAGGTGAATAAATGCGGGTAAGGCCTGTACTAAAGGACGCGCCATAATGGGGTCCATATGTGCATGTAAGGCCAAGATCACGGTTTTTTGTTGTGTCGCATCACTACCAAAAGAGACTTCTTTGTGTTGGTTTTGGGCAAATAAGTCAGAAATATTGAATACTTCTAACAGTTGGTCGGTAGTTGAGGAGCGACACTCATGACTTGGCCCTGAAGGCAGTAAGATCAAGTCGCCCACTTCAGCAACAATAATTTGTTTAGCATCTAAACAAATAGTGAGTTGTCCTTGAAGTACCGCATAGGCCATCATGGTTGATTGTTCGGTATAGCGAAAAGCCCACTCACCATGAGGTTTAAGGTAGAGGTACTCAGATTGGTTGAGGTGTATATCTTCAAAAATTTTACTTAAAGCATCCATACTTTACGATTTCTAGTCTTTATATCTTAGGCTTAATATTTGATTTAGGGTCAATTTAAGTCATTTCAGGCCAAGGACGATTACGCTGTTTTCTTGGACGTTAGCAACTGTTCTTTATGTCCCATTTCTAGAAATATAAAGGCATAACAAGAAAATTGGAAGAATGGTAATGAATGCATCAGTGAAAATGACGAATGCTAGCGTGGTCGTCAAAAATGCAGCAGGGATCGATAAAAAGCGTTTTGGCTGGTTATTGAGTCCTGGGCTTCCTGTGATTGGCATGGGCATTTTAGCGGGCTATCATTTTGGCCCGAAACCCACTAAGAAAATCTTCGCTTTGGGTGGGCCGCTGTTACTGCATGTCATTATTCCTGCGGTAGATGGTCTGGTCGGTGCAGATGAAAATAATCCTTCGGATGATGAAATTAAGGTCTTGGTAAATGACCCGTACTATGACCGTATAGTGAAATTGTTCATTCCGCTACAAATGGCAGCCAATTTGTTTGCAGGTTATGTGGTGACTCGCCAAAATGTATCGATGCTCGACCAAATATTACTGGGTGTCTCTATGGGGGCAATTAATGGAGTAGCAGTGAATACAGCACATGAGCTGTGCCACCGTCCTAAAAAATCAGATCATTATTGGTCGCATATGACTTTAGCGCCGTTGGTCTACAACCATTTCCGCATTGAGCACCCTTATGGGCATCATAAACGTGCTGCAACACCAGAAGACCCTGCTTCATCGAAAATGGGGGAGACTTTTTATGAGTTTTGGCCGCGTACCGTTTTCGGCGGGTTGAAGTCGGCTGTTGAAATTGAACATAAACGCCTAAAACGAAAAGGTCTGTCTTTCTTCTCCAAAGAAAATGAACTGTTTCATGGATGGGCGATGAGTGCTGGTTTTCATGCAGTCATGTTGAAATTGTTTGGTAAAAAAGTGACGCCATATCTGGTGACACAAGCATTTTATGGCGTGAGTCTGTTTGAAATTATTAATTATATCGAACACTATGGTTTAAAGCGTAGCCAAAAAGAAGATGGCAGCTATGCGCGAACCATGCCAGAACACAGCTGGAATAATAACAACATTGTGACTAACTTATTCTTATACCAGTTACAACGCCATTCAGATCATCATGCCTATCCAACCCGCCCATTTCAGGCCTTAAGACATTTTGATGAAGCCCCTGAGCTACCGAGTGGTTATGCCACGATGTTAATTCCAGCGTTAATTCCAAAGCTGTGGTTTAAAATGATGGATCAACGAGTGTTTGATCATTACGAAGGTGATTTGACCAAAGCCAATATCTTGCCAAAGCGCCGTGCTCAAATCTTCAAAAAATTTGGATTAAGTGCTGACTAAACTGTGATATTTCAGCGATAACAAGCTGCATACATAGTTTACATCGAACTTACAGTCATTGATTGGTTGAGTGCCTGTAAGTTCGATGATCATGATAGGCGTACCGCTAAACTTTCTTTTTGAATAGGCATATAATGCTGAGTATGTAGTGAATATATTGAACAGAAATGACACCTGCAACCAAACTTTTAAAAGCCAATAAAATCGATTTTTCTATTCATGAATATGAACATGATGCCAATGCAAAAAGCTTTGGGCTTGAAGCCGCAGAAAAATTAAATCTACGTGTCGAAGAGGTGTTTAAAACACTGTTAGTGACCGATGAAAAAAACTATTTTGTTGCGATTCTTCCTGTACACCATCAGTTAAACTTGAAAAAAGTTGCACAGGCAGTGGGGGCAAAAAAACTAAAAATGTCCGACCCTAAAGATGCAGAACGACTGACAGGTTATTTGGTCGGTGGGATTAGTCCTGTTGGACAGAAAAAAAGGTTAAAAACCGTGATCGATCAAAGCGCACAACAGTTGGAGAAACTATATGTCAGTGGGGGGAAGCGCGGCTTAGATATCGGTTTAAAACCACAGGATTTAGCAAAAGTACTTTCAGCTACTTTTGCTGATGTACTGGATCAATAAAGAACATTGAAGTCTTCACTTCTTCGTCCCTATTTGATTTAAGCCTTGAGCTCTTTTGAGTATTAATTTGAGCACAAATGAAAGCCCATTCAGTCACCTGAATGGGCTTTTCCTTATGAAATATAGGGAAATTTTATAGTTCGAATCAATTATAAATTCATAAACTATCATTTAAAGCTATGGTGTAATTTCGTATAGGCTTTATTAGAAAAACTGATTAAATGTTTAAAATTATTAAAAAACAATAATATATGTTGGTGTAGTGCGTATATTTCCAAAAGTAAACAAAATTGCAAAGATAAATGATAATAATTACTATTAACATGATTTTTGCAGCGTTGGCCAACGTGAACACCTTTAAGAAACATAATTACATGAAATGAGCTTGGAATAAGCTTTAAAAAGAGGAAATGGTCAGATGAAAGAGCTAGCCAATCGCTTGGCGATGCAGCATCTTGTCAATGCATACTCACAAGAAACAGGCAAGGTAAGCTTGTTTGAGAAGTATCAACAAAATTCAACTCAACTCGCGTTTAGCCAAGGTTTGACGCTGTTATCTTTGCCGCTTAGTTTAATCCAAGCACAGCTTTTTGTTCCGTTGAGCTATGTCAGTCGTGTTGGGCGACATCGTATTGCGGATTTACCGCAAATTTTTCAAAAAGGCCAAAAGCTTAACTTTAGCGCAGCAGCCATGGTCAGTCTGTTACTAGAAGAGTTAGTGCAACAATCTGAAGGCCATGTCGATGCAGCATCGTTGGTTGAACGTTGGATTCAAAGTCGTGACGCATTACAACAGTTTTTAAATATTCGGGCAGAAGATTTTGATGCTCTCGTACAGGCTGAGCAAGGTTTCATAGAGTCTGAACAGGCTTTGGTTTTAGGTCATAGCATGCATCCTGCACCGAAAAGCCGAACAGGTTTTGTCCATGAAGACTGGCAAAAATATTCACCTGAAGCTTGTGGTCAGACCCAGCTGCATTATTGGCTGGTGGCACCTGAAAATATTGCAGAAGGAACAGCGCTTGAGCAGGCTTTTTCAATACAACTTAAACAAGAAATCAAATGGCATTTGTCTGAATCGGAACTTGAAACCTTAGCTGCATATGCACATTACAAACTGCTACCACTGCATCCGTGGCAAGCCCGCTATTTGCAAAGCAAAGTATGGTTTAAAAGTTTAAAGGCTAAACTGAAAATCATCGATTTGGGCGAAAAAGCATGGATATTTTCACCAACCACTTCTGTACGTACTTTGGCGAGTTTTAACGCGCCGTGGATGCTGAAACCTTCGCTTTCAGTGATGATTACCAACTCTATTCGCGTCAACTTAGCAAAAGAATGTCACCGAGGAGAAATGACCCATCGACTTTGGCACAGTGAGTTAGGGCAAAGTATTTTAAAACAATGTCCAACTCTAAAAGCGGTCAATGATCCTGCATGGATTGCTCTTCAGCTAGATGGTGAAATCATCGATGAAACGATTTGTATTGTACGTGACCAGCCGTTTACTCCTGAACAGCAGGTCACGTGTATTGCTTCATTGTGTCAGGATCATCCCTTAGAAGAACGCAATCGTTTTAATGCATTATTTGATCAGATTGCCTTTCAACAAAAGTTGGAGGATAAGGCGAAAATCGCACTTGATTGGTTTAAAGTCTTTTTAAACATTAGTCTGACCCCGTTAATGTATGTTTACCATCGTTATGGTATGGCCTTTGAGTCGCATCAGCAAAATGTCTTGGTTGAGTTAAAAGATGGCTGGCCACAGTGGCTATGGCTACGGGACAATCAAGGCTTTTACTATATAGAAGAACTCGCAGATGAAATTTTACAACAATTTCCAGAACTGCATGATAAAGCCCATGCAGTAGGCTCCAAGACTTTTGTCGATGAACGTTTTAGTTATTATTTCTTTGGCAATACCTTGTTTGGCATCATCAATGCCATCGGTGCAACAGGTTTTGTCAGTGAGCAAGATTTACTGTCTGTTTTACAGCAACACCTCTTTGACCTTTTGAAGCAATACCCAGACAGTAGTTTGATTCAAAGTCTGTTGTATCAACCAACGCTGCCTTATAAGGGTAACTTACTGACCCGTTTATATGAACTGGATGAATTGATTGCACCCGTTGAAAATCAGTCTGTCTATATTCAGTTAGCCAATCCGCTATATATCAAACAAGAGGATGCCCTCTATGCTTGATTTTATTGCGATTGGTCTTGGACCATTTAACTTAAGCCTAGCCAGTTTGTTGCATGAAAAGACAGAATTGCACTATCTGTTTTTTGAAAAAAAAGCGCAGTTTGACTGGCATGCAGGTATGCAACTGCCCAATACGGTCTTGCAAGTCCCATTCATGGCGGATTTGGTGTCGATGGTTGATCCGACCAGTCCGTTGAGTTTTTTGAATTACCTAAAATCACAGCAGCGCTTATATAAGTTCTACTTCCTTGAGCAGCCTCATATTCCGCGCCGTGAATACAACCATTATTGCCAGTGGGTGGCAGATCAACTGGGCCATATACAGTATCAATCGACGGTCAAGGCCATTTATGCCAAGAACGAAGGTTTTGAGGTGGTGGTTGAGCAAGGCGGCCGTTTTATTCGTTACTTGTGTCGAAACTTGGTGATTGGTTCGGGCAGCCAGCCTTATTTGCCTGAATGTCTGCGTAAGTTACAACAACAAGTCCCTGAAAAATGTATTCATTCAGCAGAGTACTTAACCCATAAAAAAGGCAAGCTCAAAGGCAATGTTGTCGTCTTAGGCTCAGGACAGTCTTCGGCTGAAGTCTTTTTAGATTTGTTCGATCAGCAGTATCAACATGATGGTGTACCAGCAGCTGACTTCAAGTTGCATTGGCTGACGCGTTCCAATGGTTTTTTCCCGATGGAATATGCACCATTGGGCTTGGAACATTTTAGTCCGAACTATACCCAACATTTTTATAGACTCTCAGAAACACAAAAAGCAGCGCAGTTGAAAGATCAAGGCTTGCTGTACAAAGGCATTAGTGCCAAAACCATACGTGAGATTTACCAAAAACTTTACCACCGTAGTATTGCCTCTGCTATACAAGCAACACATTTGCATGCACAAATCCAGTTGCTTGATGCTGAGTTAGTGGAAAGTCAGCAGATTCGCTTGAGCCTTGAACATACCGTAACTGAGCAACGTTTTTATATGGATGTTGATTTTGTGGTGGCATCTACAGGTTATTACAGCCCTGAGTTTTCATTTTTTAAATACTTAAAACCCTTGATTTCAACAGATCAAGCGGGGCGGTGGAAAGTGAGCCAAGACTATCGATTGCAGCATACAGCAATGGGTGAAATTTATGTGCAAAACCAAGAAATGCACAGTCATGGCGTAGGCACACCGGATTTAGGCTTAGGCGCTTTTCGTGCTGCGACCATTGCCAATCAACTACTGGGTTATCAGCTCTATGAAATAGGAAGTAATGAACAGACATTTCAACATTTCAGAGCTGAGCAGAACCCCGAAATGTATGTGCAGCATGACACATCCACTACACGAACAGCAGCTTTAGCACCATCGAGTTCTAAATCAAAAAATATTGAGCAGCGCAAAATACAAACAGGGTCACATCCCTCTATGAAGCCTTATACATTCGAGAAAATAATATGAGCTTTGCACAACTTCAAGTGAATCAGAAACAGTGGCGTTTGGCAGGACAGCGCTTAATTGAAATGGCGATTGCTGAATTTTTATATGAAGAAATTATTCAAGTAACCCATTTAAAGGACAATCGTTACCAGCTGACGTTGGATGATCAAACCTATACTTTTAAAGCACAAAACTATTTATTGGGACATTGGCAGATTGAGGAGGGTTCAGTACGTGAGTTGAGCGTGGTTGAAGACTTGCCTGCATGGAATTTACACACTTTCATTCGCGCGTTTTCAAATCAAACCGAAGTTAAGCCTTTTACCAAGGCATATCTCATCAAAGAAATGAACAATACATGGTTAGCTGAGGCGCATTTATTTGATGAACGTCGTTTAAGCAGTGAAGCGGCATTGACGGCATCGCATCATGAAATTGAAGGTATGCTCCGTGGTCATCCGTGGTTGATTATGAGCAAAGGTCGTATGGGTTTTGGTTATGACGACTACTTAAGTGCCGCTCCTGAACTTTCGCCAACGGTCAAAGTGCTGTGGCTCGCGGTGCATCGTGATTTGGCAGAGTTCCGTTCTACCGAGGAGTGGCAAGCGGGGAGACTTTATCAATATGAGTTGGATGCAGAAGAGTTAGAGAGCTTTGAACAACAGTTACATGAAAGAGGCTGCTCTTGTCGTGACTATTTCCTTATTCCAGTACATGCATGGCAGTGGCATCAATGGTTAGTGCCAACTTATGCCAATGAAATCGTGGATCAGCGCATTATTGAATTAGGCGTTGGCCAAGATGACTATGTACCTATGCAGTCGATTCGTACGCTTTGCAATATCAGTCAGCCTGAGCGTCATTATGTCAAATTACCTGTCAGTATCTTCAATACTGCGGTGTATCGTGGGTTGCCGTCTAAACGAAACTTAGCAGCTCCGGCCGTCACAGCTTGGTTAAAGCAGATTCAATCTCAAGATCCAGACTTAAAACAGTCAGGCGTTGCATTCTTAGGTGAAGTGGCAACTTTGACTATTCATCAGCCATGTTTTGATCAGATTGAAGGTGCGCCGTATCAGTTTAAAGAACTGTTTGGATGTTTGTGGCGTGAAAGTGTAGATCCAGTGATTGGAACAGGTGAACAGGCACTTTCTCAAGCGGCTTTATTACATCGAGATATCAATGGCCAGTCAATATTAGCTGTGTTGATTCAGGCGTCGGGTTTGAGTCCATTACAGTGGTTAAAACGCTTTGCCGAAGTATCTGTTACTCCACTCTTAATCTGCTTGTACAAATATGGCTTGGCTTTTTCTCCACATGGGGAAAACACCATGCTCATTCATGCCAATGGCGTACCGCAGAAAATGGTGCTGAAAGACTTTATTGATGATGTCAATTTGGTTGATGAGGACTTTCCAGAATTGGCCAGTTTACCGATCGAAGGACAAATTTTACTGCGTCATCCTGCGCATGAACTCAGCCATTTTATTTTCACTGGGCTGTTTATGGTGCATTACCGTTATATCTGTAATGTATTTCTACAAGACTATCCTGAGCATAGCGAAGTTGAATTTTGGCAAAGCATTTCATCGGTCATTGATGCTTTTCATCAGGCGCATCCAGAGTTGGCAGAACGCATTGAAAAATTTGCCATGTTTAGAGCCGAATTTGAAAAAATTTGTTTAAACCGAGTGCGTCTATTTACCACCAGTTATAACGACGAAGCAGAACGTCCTGTCCCTGTATTTTTAGATCCAATTGCCAATCCTGTCAGCCCTGAAACCTTAAAACGATGGTCAGAGCAGGTATCCAAGTCAACTGACGATACAACGACAAAGCGTATCGCATCATAAAAAACCAAAAAATTAGCAGGCTTCCACATGAAAACACTTTCACAACAACTTCCCAATTTTTACGAATACTATGAGAATGAGACGCAATTTTACTTGCGCCAAGTACAGTATCCGCAGGACTTAGTACTGTTACATAAATGGATGCATGAGCCTCATGTTATTCCACAGTGGCAGCTGAATAAGTCTGAAATTGATCTCGCGGTGTATTTTGAAAAAATGCTGGCCGATGACCATCACCGTTTGTTGATCGTAGGTGTGGATGGACAGGATGTGGGCTATACCGAAATCTATGAAGGCAAGCGTGACCGTCTAGGGCTTGTTGAGAATTAACAAAGGCTACTGATTAATTTATAATAGTACTATGGATAGATACATACTTACTGATGCCCAATGGGCAAAAATGGAACCTTTTTGCCTAGGTAAAGTGACCGATCGA
>NZ_JACBEZ010000048.1:0-20174 GCF_013391465.1 Acinetobacter sp. SwsAc2
TTGCCATGTCACTGAATACTCGTCCTAGAAAAGCGTTAGATTGGCTTACACCATTAGAGAAATTTGCTCAGCTTGTTGATTATCATAAGACTTTTCAAACTGTCGCACCTCATGTTTGAATTCGCCCCATATTCTGAGAAAGTAGCAGGTAGAACAATCGAGTTAATTGTAGAAAATTGGGAAGATCATAAGTTTAATGGGTTTGATCTTAAACTTATAATATCAATACCCAGAGCAAGATTAACCTAGTAAGCACATTAATTAGAAGAAACCCAAACCTAAGCCTATTAGATCAAAGTTATGTGTAAGAGAGATTTTCAAATGACCGAAGAAAAAATGGTAGAAGTCTTTGTTCCTGCGCTGGTGATATTGCTTGTCAGGGCAGAAGAAATTGCTAAAAGACCACTTTCAAAAGAAGAAATATTACGAATCCGAGATAATGCCACAGTTATTATGACTCCGTTGTCAGCTATGCCTGCTCTATTGAAAAGCCGTGGCTACTATGATCTTTATGCTCCTGAGGCATGGGAGCAATGGCAACTTTATCGTGAAGGTGAACTTGATCTAAGTGTTCCAGAAAATTAAAACAGATAAAGTACCCTTATCATTTGTCAAATTTCTCTAAAAAACAAAGCCGCTATAAAAGCGGCTTTATCATATAACTTGAATCAATCTAATTAGTCATCGAGCATCAAGTCTGGGCTCATACCCACAGTGTTGAAACCTGCATCGACATACATGATTTCACCGGTAATACCATTTGCCCAAGGTGAGCAAAGGAATAATGCGGCATTACCCACATCTTCAATGGTCACATTACGTTTAAGTGGTGAAATTTTTTCGTTTACATCTAACATTTTGCGGAACGATTTAATACCAGATGCCGCCAAAGTACGGATTGGACCTGCTGAAATCGCATTCACACGAATCCCTTCTGCACCCAAGCTTGACGCCAAGTAACGTACGCCCGCTTCTAATGATGCTTTCGCCATACCCATCACGTTGTAGTTTGGCATCACACGTTCAGAACCTTGGTAAGTCAAAGTCAATAAACAACCTTGACGAACTAAAAGTAATGGCTTCGCAGCACGCGCCATAGCAATAAAGCTATATGCACTGATGTCATGTGCCACTTTAAAACCATCACGATCCGTTACATCAGTAAAGTCACCATCCAAGGTATGCGCAGGCGCAAAACCAATCGAATGCACCACACCGTCTAAACCATCCCAGTGTTTTGCCAATTCAACAAAAGTTTGTTCAATTTCAGCATCGACAGCCACATCACATGGTAGAACAATCGTTGAGCCAAATTGTGCTGCAAATTCATCTACACGTTTTTTCAGTTTTTCATTTGGATAGGTAAACGCAAGTTCCGCACCTTCACGGTGAAGCGCTTGAGCAATACCAAATGCAATTGATAATTTACTTGCAATACCTGCTACTAAAAAACGCTTTCCAGCCAATAGTCCTTGTGCCATGTGACTCTCACTCAAAATAATTTATCTGCATAATGCCAAGTTTAAGTTGAAACCGAAATTGCATAATGCGCCTTTTTTCAATTCATCAACATTCAATAATAAATACGCCCCAATGAAGGGGCGTATTTGTTAAAACTAACGAGATTAGTCGTCGCCACGCAACATGCTGAGTAGGCGTAGAAATGAATAGTACATCCACACCAAAGTTGCTAGTAGCGCAATACCACACAGCCATTCCATCGCTTTCGGAGCGTGTTGTGCCGCAGCACTTTCAATCAAATCAAAATCTAAAATTAAGTTCAGTGATGCAATCACTGCAACAAAAGCGGCAAAACCTAAACCTAATAAGTTATTTTCAAATAAAAATGGAATGCTTGAACCAAAAGCCAAACGCATAACCATCTGCACCACAAAGACAATCGCGATGGCAATCGATGCCGACATCACTACCGATTTGAATTTTTCAGTGGCACGAATAATTTGAAAACGATACAAACCAAACATTACTAAAGTGGTGACAAAAGTTGCCAAGAGCGCTTGTAAAGGTACACCCGGATATTTCAATTGGAAGATAACCGACACCCCACCTAAAAAAGCACCTTCAAACAAGGCATATGGAATGGCAAGGGTACGTGCGGTATTTGGTTTAAAAGTTGCAATCAGGCCTAAAATTAGACCACCAATCGCACCGACTAAGGTTGCAGCATAGGCCAGCGAAATATTTAAGGTCATAAAACAGTATAAAAACAGTGCCATACCGACCACAGCCGCAATCACTGTAAGTAATACAGACTTCTGAATAGCACCTTGAACAGTCATTGGTTGACTATAGTCCGCATGTGTTTCCACGCGGTTCAAAATAGGGTTATTACTTTGCATAACTCAACTCTTTGTTATAATTTAATTAATTTACTTTATCATAAAGCGTGTTTTAAACTTGTATAGCAAAAAAGTGTTTCTTTTTTCTACACAAACACCCTCAGCTCTATTCTATTCGATTTCAATAAAAAAGAGGCTAGCGCCTCTTTCTGTAATACTTATTTATTCATAATAAAAAAGTATTCACGATAATACTTCAGTTCCGCAATCGAATCACGAATGTCATCCATTGCTAAGTGTGAAGCATTCTTTTTCAAGCCACTCATAATTTCTGGACGCCAGCGTTTAGCCAACTCTTTTACCGAAGACACATCTAAATTACGATAATGGAAATATTGTTCCATTTCAGGCATTAAACGGTGTAAAAAACGGCGGTCTTGGCAGATTGAATTGCCACACATCGGTGAGCTTTTTGGATTGACCCATTTTTTTAGAAACTCTAAAGTTTGCTGCTCAGCATCTTGCGCAGTCAATTTACTGCGACGTACACGTTCAATTAAGCCGGATTGACCATGTTGGCGAGTGTTCCACTCATCCATTGCATTCAGCACACGGTCTGGCTGATGTACAGCAAGCACAGGCCCTTCAGCTAAAATATTTAAGTTATCATCCGTCACAATTGTAGCAACTTCAATAATTTGGTCATTATCAGTATCGAGACCTGTCATTTCAAGGTCAATCCAAATCAAACGCGTATCAGCGGTGCTGCTCATAAATGTGCAATCTTATTCGGCTTAAAAACGATGATAGTAGCAAATTAATTGCTTCGATGCTGTAACTGATACCCTGCTTCGTGCTATTTTTGCCATCTTGAATTCATGGTTTTTTAGGATATGAATGGCTTTAATTCGTAAACGTCGTTTAACTGAACAGCAACAACGTCGCATTCAGAAACAACAGCAAACACGTCAAGAAGATATCGACACTTCAAATGATTTAGAAGGCTTGGTGGTACAACACTACGGCCGTCAGCTTGAAGTGCAAGCCCTTACGACTCCGGATCCACATCCCATCAAACCGACAGTACAAGCAGGTGAACCTGAGCCGTTTTGGAAACCGATTGAACTCGGCAGTATTTGGCGCTGTCATACACGTACCAACCTCGAACTACTGGTCACAGGTGATCGTGTCAAATGGCAAGCCGACCCAAATACAGGGCTCGGGATCATCAATGCCATACAGCCACGTCAGTCGCTACTGACTCGTCCAGACCGTTACCATAAAGTGAAACCTGTCGCGGCCAATATCAGCCTGATTGTGATTGTGTTTGCGCCACTGCCTGAGCCAGCACCAGGTCTGATTGACCGTTATTTGGTGGCCTGTGCCGATGCCAACATTCCAGCACTTTTAGTGCTGAACAAAACCGATTTGCTCAAAGACAATGACCCGATTTTAGCGTTGATTGCGGAATATCAAGCCTTAGGCTATGAAGTGATGCAAACACAAGCCGATGGCGATTTAACCGCACTGACTCAGCGTTTAAAAAATGAAACTGTGGCTTTTGTTGGCCAGTCTGGTGTTGGTAAAAGCACGCTAATTAATGCCATCGTGCCTGATGCTGCGCAGAAAACCAATGTGATTTCTGAAAACTCAGCCTTAGGGCAGCACACCACGACCTCTACCCGTTTGATTGGCTTTGGCGAAGGCGCCTCGCTGATTGACTCACCGGGAATTCGTGAGTTTGGTTTATGGCACTTAGATGCGGACAAAGTGCAACGCGGCTTTCCTGAAATTGAAAACTTGCTGGGCTACTGTCAGTTCCGTAACTGCACCCATAAACATGAAAAACAATGCGCTTTACGCTTAGCTGCGGCAAATGGTGAAATTTTAACGCGCCGTTTAGACAGCTATTTACGTCTGATTGATGAAATTGCTGAAGCTCAGCAAAAAAATTAATTTTTATTCAACCTTAGCCCTTGAAGCGGTGATTTTGATCACCATATTTTATGAGCTATACTCTCTAGCAATTTTTGAATTGTAATTTAGGTGACTTGTGGAACGTTGGTTCGAGTTTATGGGGAATCACCCCTTCTTATTTGGAACACTTGCGGTATTGGTTGTTTTGTTTTTCGTACTTGAAGGACAACGCAATGGTCGCAAAATTTCACCACAATCTTTAGGTATTTTAGTGAAAGCTAAAAATGCCATGTTGATTGACTTACGTGATGCCAAAGATTTCCGTGAAGGTCATATCAGTGGAAGTCGCAACATTCCCTACAGCCAAATTACAAAACATGCTGAAGAGTTAAAAGCTGCAGATCGTCCACTCGTGTTCATCTGTAACTTAGGCCAAGTGGCAGGTACCGCTTTACAACAAGTTGCACATACTGACAGCTATCGCTTAGATGGCGGGATTAGCAACTGGAAGGCTCAAGGCCTACCACTGGTTAAAGCTAAATAATTCGCACAAGGAGAAACTCATGGCTCAAGTCACTATTTACTCAACGACTGTATGTCCATATTGCGTTCGCGCAAAGCAGCTCCTTGAGCGTAAAGGCGTTGAATATAAAGAAATTAATTTATCTAAAGAAGCGCCAGAAGTCCGCATTGAATTGATGCAACGCACCAATCACCGTACGGTTCCACAAATTTTTATTGATGACCAATTTATTGGTGGTTTTGATCAGCTTTATGCTTTAGAGCGTGAAGGCAAACTCGACCAACTATTGGCATAATTAGCTCAGCATATTAAGGATTAGAAAATGAGTGAAGCTCAACCACAACTTGCTTTAGAACGTATTTACACAAAAGATATTTCTTTTGAAGTCCCTGGGGCGCAAGTTTTTACCAAAGAATGGCAACCAGAGTTAAACATTAACTTGTCATCTTCTGCTGAAAAAGTTGATCCAACTCACTACGAAGTTTCACTTAAAGTGGTTGTACAAGCAAACAATGCAGGCGACACGGCGTTTATTGTCGATGTTACTCAAGCAGGTATTTTCCTTGTAGATGGTGTTGAAGAAGAACGTCTTCCGTACATCTTAGGTGCATATTGCCCGAACATCTTGTTCCCGTTCCTTCGTGAAGCGGTGAATGATATGGTGACTAAAGGCAGTTTCCCACAATTGTTACTTACACCAATTAACTTTGATGCTGAGTTCGAAGCAAATATGCAGCGTGCTCAAGCAGCCGCTGTTGAAGGTCAAGCTTAAAACTTTAAGCCTTTCAAACATAAAAAAGACCGCTTTTGCGGTCTTTTTTATTGTACTGAATTATTTAAACGCTTTATGGCCTTGCTGCTTAATGGCCTCAAACTTGGCTGAACTTTGTTTGGCTTCCGCAAGTTTCCCAGCATGTACCAAATGTTGAGCATGTTCAATTTCTTGGGTTAATGCATCAAACTTTTGTTCATATTGTTTCACTTTAACACTGTCTTTTGGTTGTTTCACCAAAGTGTCAGGCTTGTTTTGTTTGGCAGTTGCCGCGGCTTTTTGCATTTCAGTTAATGCGGTATTCGCCTCTGTGGCGGTCTTGGCTTGAGCAAAAGCTTTTGAGTTCTTCGCCAAAGATTTCATCGCACCTTCTAGCACTTCCGACGCTTGTGCAAGTCCTGCCAAACATAAACCACTGCTCAACAGCACAACCTTTAATAATGTTTTCATTCTTATTCCTATGAGTTTGCAAAAAAATGCAGCCTAAGGCTGCATTGAATATCGCAAAAATTAAGACCGATGTAAATTAAAAATCATCATCACTTTCAGGGTCTCGATGTAAAGCATCATGAATCGCTTCAACCAACTGTAAAGCAATTTCTTGTTTCGACGCTTTTTCCAAATCGCGCTTTTCCATTTTATAACTTTCTGCAAAAAAGACTGTCATCGCATTTTCATCAGAAGCAAAACCAATATCAGGACGTGACACATCATTACAGGCAATCATATCGAGCTTTTTCGCCACCAATTTACCTGCGGCATATTCCTCAACATTGCGTGTTTCTGCTGCAAAACCCACCATGAATGGGCGTTTATCTTGCTGTGCAATGGTCGCCACAATATCAGGGTTTTTGATTAAAGAAACATTGAGCTCGTCCCCTGCTTTCTTAATCTTATGCTCTGCGACTTCTGCAACACGATAGTCCGCAACAGCAGCGGTCGCGATAAACACATCACAGCCTTCATCCAACATTTGCATGCTGGTATCCAGCATTTTCATAGCCGACGAAACATTGATTCGGCGTACACCGTTTGGTGTGTCTAAGCTGACGGGACCTGCAATTAAAGTCACTTTGGCTCCTGCCGCATAACAGGCGGCAGCAATGGCAAAGCCCATTTTACCGGTACTGTGGTTGGAAATATAACGTACAGGATCAATCGCTTCACGCGTTGGCCCAGCAGTAATGGTGACTTTTTTACCCGCCAACATCCCAAATTTTTCAGCCATGGCACGCTGCGCTTTATGGAAGTATTCTGTCACTTGATGTGCCAAATCCTCAGGCTCAGGCATACGGCCTAACCCGACATCACCACAAGCTTGTGCACCTGCATCTGGCATGATCACATGCACACCATCTTCCACCAAAGTCGCTAAATTACGCTGTGTCGCTTTTGCTGCCCACATTTGTTGGTTCATGGCTGGTGCGACCCATACAGGGGCTTTGGTGGCTAAATATAAAGTAGAAAGCAGGTCATCGGCTAAACCCGCAGCAAACTTTGCAATGGTGTTGCAACTGGCAGGCGCAACCAAAAGCAGGTCTGCCCAGCGTGCCAGCTCAATATGCCCCATGCCCGCTTCGGCTTCAGGGTCGAGAAGTTCTGTATGGACGGGGTTGCCCGACAAAGCTTGAAAAGTTAGCGGCGTAATAAAAGCCTGTGCACCTTCGGTCATCACCACACGGACTTGAAAACCCGCATCTTTTAAACGGCGAACCAAAATGGCACTTTTATAGGCTGCAATACCGCCCGTAACAGCTAAAAGGATATTTTTATTTGGAATTACACTGAGATCAAAGCTCACGAACAGGCTACCTTTCTGTTGCAGTGGCGCTCACAATAGCATTAAATAGTCTCGTACCCAATCATCGATTGGGCCCTGTTTCTCAGATTAAGAATAAAAAAGTATAAAATAATGCACTTATCCATAAAAAAATGGCCTGAACAAGAGCGGCCACGTGAACGCTTATTACAACAAGGGCCAGCCAGTCTCTCCGATGCAGAACTGTTGGCTATTTTCATCCGCTCGGGTTCAACACAACATTCTGCGGTCGAATTGGCACGTCTTTTATTGCAACATTTTGGTAGTCTGAATGCGGTTTTCGATGCTGAACTGCCCGAGCTCAGCCAATTTCACGGCATTGGCCCGACCAAGTATTCACAATTAATGGCCGTCAAAGAATTGGGACGACGCTACAGTAGCCAGCAGCTCAAGCAACACAAGTTGGAACTCAATCATTCAGCTCAATTGCTCAAGTTTTTACAGTATGAATTTTCAGGCGAGAACCAAGAAGTCTTTGCGGTGCTCTGCTTGGATGCACATTTAAGAAAAATAAACTTTAAAAAATTGTTTTTTGGCGCAGTCAATTCTTGTGAAATATCGATCAATCAATTGCTCCGTTACTGTATTGCTCAACACGCTACCTTTATCGTGATTGCACATAATCATCCGCTTGGAAAAGCTCAACCCTCCACTGCGGACATCGAACTGACCGAGCGCATTCTTCAAGCCAGTCAGCTCGTGGATATTCAACTGATTGATCATTTCATCTTATCACCCGAAGGTGCTTTTTCTTTTGCTGAACACGGCCTGATCCAATCCATTTAAATATGCAGACAAATGATTGACAAATACCACGACAAATATGAAGATCAAGCAAAATTTTAAAAGAATTCTAATCACATGATTGTGCGTGATCAGCCAAGTATTTTTAAGGTGCTTTTTTCATGGCGTGGCACCATTCTTCCCAAAGTTTTACCTCCTTTGGGCGTGGTCATGTTGGTCTCTGCCATTATTGGCATTTTGTCCTATGTCGGCTATTTCCACTTCCCTGAACTGCCCTTGGTCGGCTTCACCCTCATTGGGGTAGTACTTTCCATTTTCCTCGGCTTTAAAAATAGTGCCTGCTATGACCGTTGGTGGGAAGCACGGAAGCTATGGGGCATTTTAATTGCCAATTCACGTCACTTTGACCGCGACTGTCGTATCTTGACTCAAGGTCGGCGTGAACGTGTGATTCAACATGTGATTGTCTTTGCCAATGTTTTACGTGACCGTTTACGCCATCAAACAGCCAATCCAACAGAACTGGTAGAAACTAGTGGCTTAAGTCAAAATGCGCTGACTCAGCTGTATCAACAAGCCAATGCCCCGCAGTACACGCTTAGTCTGATTCAGTGGGAGTTGATGCAAGCATTAAAAGAAGGTGAAATTAGCGACATTGTCTATGCGCAGTTGAATCAGCACGTTGCTGACTTGAGTGTGGTGCAAACTGGCTGTGATCGTATTGCGACAACACCGCTACCTTTTGCCTACTCTGTATTACTCAATCGTACGGTATATTTTTTCTGTCTCATTTTACCGTTTAGCTTAGGCTCAACCTTGGGTATTTTCACCCCGCTCTTGGTTGGTGTGTTGGCCTATACCTTCTTAGGACTCGATGCTTTGAGCTCGGAAATTGAAGAACCTTTCGGAACGCAAAGTAATGACTTGCCGCTGGACTCGATGGTACGGACTATCGAAATTGAACTGCTTGGAACTTTAGGTAAACCTACCCCTCCCCCCATTCAAGCACAAGACAATAACTTACTCTAATCAAGCGCACGCTGACCTTCTCTTAGGATAGATAACTCTATGGAGAAAGTAGGAATGACCAGTACTCGTTAAATAAAACTTTCCCAAATCCCCACTTGCCCGTCTTTGACTCTGGGAATATTGCCCAACTTAATCCAAGGCATATTGTCACCATGAAAGTCACTCCCGACCGATACTTTTAAACCATGCTCGGCAATCATTCGGTCCACCATTTGACGGGTAGATGTCGGTTCGACATTGGGCGGCAACTCAACCGCATCCCCACCAAACTGCGCAAATATTTCAATCAGATAACGAATGTTCGTAGCAGATAAGTCATACCGTGTCGGATGCGCCAATACGGCAAAACCACCACTGGCATGAATCACTTGAATGGTTTCTTCTAAGCCCAGCCCATCAAATTTCACGTAGGCTTTCTTACCTTCCTTAATATATTTATCAAACGCTTGTTGCGCACGACTCACATACTTTTTTTCAACCAAGGTCTTGGCAATATGCGTTCGAGTCACACGGTCAGGCATCTGTTCAACTTTCGCCAAAACATCGAGATAAATATCTTCACCAATCAATGGAATCAACAAATCACAGATTTGCTTAGCACGTCGCGCACGGATTTGTTTTTGCTGTTCAAGGCATTTTTGCAGTGGCTCTAGATCTTGCATATTCAATGCAACCACATGCACACCATAGTTTTTCTGGGTTGAGGGTCTCGACCATTGGCTCGAAATTTCTACACCCGAAATAATACGCATCGCATGCGACTTTGCAGCCAACTCTGCCAACGAGAGACCATCCATGGTGTCATGGTCTGTCAAAGCCAAGGTGTGGATGCCTTTTTCCGCGGCAGCATCAACCAATTGCTTCGGTGTGAAAGTACCATCAGAAATATTGCTGTGAGTATGTAAATCTACGCCTTCCATCACTTATACTAGCTATTTATTTGAACAGATTTAGATACTCTAACATGAAAGCACTTTTAGACTTTGTGCCGCTGATCATTTTCTTTTATTTATATAAAACTGTAGATCCTAAAAATACTGATCATCCATTGCTCCAATTGATTGGTTCTGCTGGGGGTGTCGATAATAATAATATTCTTGTAGCCACCACAGGTTTGATTATTTCGATGCTGGTGGTTTACGGCGCACTGTTCTTCATGCAAAAGTTCCGTTTAGAC
Organism: Acinetobacter sp. SwsAc2; assembly: GCF_013391465.1. Classification (NCBI taxonomy): domain Bacteria; kingdom Pseudomonadati; phylum Pseudomonadota; class Gammaproteobacteria; order Moraxellales; family Moraxellaceae; genus Acinetobacter; species Acinetobacter sp. SwsAc2. The sequence continues at coordinate 10,282 of NZ_JACBEZ010000048.1, forward strand.
AAACAACAGTGGATTGTGTTGTTTATGACGGTTATTTTCGGCGGTGTCACCTTAATGCTGTCGGATGACTTTTACATCAAACTCAAAGCAGCCTTACTGAATATTATTTTCTCAGGCGCTTTCTTACTTTCTCCTTATTTTGGCAAAGAACGTAAACCGCTGATCAAACGCTTGTTCGGCCCAATCTTCAATTTAACCGACGCAGGTTGGAAAAATTTAAACTTTGCATGGGCTGCTATGTTTGCCCTCATGTCTTTTTTACACGTATTTTTCGCATTTTTATTTATGGACGGAAAATATTGGGGAGAATTCACGGCTTTTGGTGACATGATCGTGATGTTTTCCTTTATCATTATTCAGTTTATTGTATTGCGTAAATACTTTAAATCTTCTGAAGAGTAATTTAGCCAGAACATACATCGAGAACTCTTATGCCGCTATTCGTCGTCACATGTACCGATCAAGAAGGTACAGTCGAAAAACGTCTTGCTACACGTCCAGAACATCTTGCTCGTTTACAAAAACTTAATGATGAAGGTCGTTTAATTGTTGCAGGAGCGATGCCGAAAGATCCAAGCAATCCGCAAGCAGGCTTTTACGGCAGTACGATCATTGTTGACTTTGACTCACGTGAAGCACTCGATGTCTGGTTACAGGAAGAGCCATTCTTAAAAGCAGGGGTTTATCGTCAGATTGATGTTAAACCATTTAATAAAGCATTCCCTCAAGGATAAGGTCATGCGCGTTGTTGTCACAAGCTTATTGGGCTTATCTCTTCTTTCTTCTATGGCGTGGGCCGTTGAAACCGCTCCTGCCCCGAGTGTAGCCTCTGCTGTACCAGCAACGACTGCCGCACCTGTTCAAGTGCAAGGCAGTACAACTCAACCGAAAATCATTCCAGCGGTGGCCACAGTTAGCACAACAGGTCAACCACAAGAAGCCAAACCACTCACCGCTGAACAACTTGCCAAAAACAAAGCATTGCAAGATGCCAAAGTCAAAGCATTGGTCAAAGACCAAGCTTCACGTCTTGCACAATTGGAAAAAGCCAACCTTGATGCTTTGGCGCAAAACCAAGAGCTACAACTTAAAAATGATAGCCTTGGGGTACAAGTACAGGTTTTACAAAGTGAACGCAGTGCGCAAATGTTCCTCTACGGGGCAGCAACCATTGCTGTTGGTGTATTACTGGGCTTCTTAATTGCCAGTTACGTTTATACCAAACGTCGTCGTCAGTGGTAAGCTAAGCCCTATTGAAAACAATAGGGTGCTGTGGTTGTGTCGCGTGCAATTCAAACTGCCGATTTAGAGTGGCAACAGATTGATGGCATAGATGTGCCAGTCTCAAAAAAATTTGACGATGTCTATTTTTCCAAAGACAATGGTCTACTTGAAACACGCCATGTGTTTTTAAATGGCAACGATTTATCTGAGCGCCTGTCCAATCTTCAGCCCTTTGAATATTTTAGTGTGGGTGAAACAGGCTTTGGCACAGGGCTCAACATCTTGGCACTTTGGCAACTTTGGCAAGAAGTACGGCCAAATAACCACAGCCATCTCCATGCCATTTCAGTTGAAAAATTTCCGCTGTCTAAAACGGATCTAATACGCGCACTCGATGCTTGGCCTGAACTTAAACCGATCGCCGATGAATTGATAACACAATACCCGCATCCGATTGCGGGTTGTCATCGCCTGAGCTTCCCTAATGAACGTTTTAGCCTAGACCTTTGGTTAGGCGATGCCCACGATGTTTTCCCTAGTATGGCAAAAACCAGTAGCGTTAACGCATGGTTCCTCGATGGTTTCGCACCTGCCTGTAACCCAGACATATGGGAAGAGCAAGTACTGAATCACATTGTTCGTTTATCTGGTATTGGAACGACATTTTCTTCATTTAGTGTCGCAGGCGTACTCAAACGTGGTTTAACACAGCATGGCATTTCTATTTCACGTCCGCGTGGCTATAAGCATAAACGCGAAATGCTCAAAGCCATCTGGTTAGCTGCTGAGCTTGAACATACATCAGACGCTGTAGATACCCAATCAGTATTAAATCAAAATCAACCTGATCAAATACCACACGCTTTTAAGCAACGCCAGATTGCTATTATTGGCGCAGGGATTGCAGGTTTAACTAGTGCATGGGCCTTTGCCGAGCGCGGGCATCAAGTCACGCTCTACGACCAATCTGAGCCACTTGCTGGAGGTTCAGGCAATCCACTAGCCCTACTCAATCCCAAACTTTGTCCGATTAAACAAAGTCATGAACATCTCATGACTTTAGCTTGGCAACATGCTTTACAGCACTATCCTAAATTTCAGGCTTTTCGCCCCATTCAAGTACATCAACTGGCGCTAAAAAAAGCCGAAGACTTACTCGATCTCGAACAAGAATATCCTGCGGGTCTTCTGACAACCGAAACCGCTGCTGATTCTGCGTTAATCACTGAATATCCAAGTCTGAATTTAACCGAAGCAGGTGCAGTCTCACCACATCAACTCAGAGATCAAATCTTAGCGCATCCGCTGATTCAGTTCGTACAAGCCAACATTACTCAAATCCATCCAGAGCACAATGAACTTTTCAATGAACAAGCCCAATCTCTCGGTCAGTTTGATCACGTGATTGTCTGTTGTGCGCGCCACACAGCTGCTTTCTTTGAGCAATATCCTGTGTTGAAGCCCATTCGCGGACAAGTCAGTTGGGTGGAGAATACTGCGCAACCTTTAGCCCTCAATCAAGCCTATAGCTATGGCGGCTATTGTATGCAGCTTGATGCTCAACAACTCATCTTAGGTGCATCCTTCTATCCCAATCGAGATGACAGCGATGTTTTGCTTGAAGACCATGTGCATAACTACGAGCTTATCCACAGCGTCTTTCCACATTATGCACAATCGCTTCCTGATGTGGCGACTTGGCAAGGCCGTGCATCTGTTCGCGCGCAAAGTCTGGACTATTTTCCAGTCCTTGGAAAAATGTCTGAACAGACTGAAATTTATAGCTTTGCGGGCTTGGGCTCTAAAGGCTTTTTGTTTGCGCCTTTATGTAGTGAAATTTTAGCGGCGCAGATACTGAAAGAGGCCTGTCCCGTTCCTGAGTCACTGTTACAAAAGCTCAGTCCGAACCGATTCCATAAAAAGCTCAAAGCCAAAAAGCCTTATTTTAAAGCGCAGTCTTAGTTCTGCTTATGACTCAAGTGCAGCGTATGGCGTTATAGAGAAAAAATCACATTTCCAAGACATTAAAAAAGCGCCTGACGGCGCTTTTTTTGCTTCTGCTTAATTACTTTGTTCTAAGGCTAAACCAGCATCACGAGCAGCACGGGTACCACCCATTAAAATCACATACTCACGCGCACTGTCAAAACCTTCGAGTAACTCTGCAGCACGTGGCGCTTTACTACCGCCACCACATAAAATGTAAATCGGTTGATCCGTCGACACTTGAGTAAGGCTTTGTGCTGAAAGTTCTGTGATTGGCTGATTAATCGCCCCTTTCACGTGTGCTTCAGCATAAGCACTTGAATCGCGTACATCCCAGATGATCGCATCCTCTGGGAACTCAAATGTTGTAATTTCTTGTTTACGGATCATTGCGCACTCCTTTGATGTAAACAACACTTGGCAAATGAAGAAAACATCCCTAGCATCTCAGATATTCTTTCCATTTGTAAAGGTTTAATCCATGCCATCTTTTGATATTGTTTCAGAATTAGAAATTTTTGAAGTAAATCATGCCGTTCAGAACACCCAAAAGGAAATCGCAACCCGTTTCGACTTCCGTGGTCAGGATGTTTCGATTGAACTCAATGAAAAAAACAAAGAAATCAAAATCTCAACTGAAAGTGATTTCCAGTGTGAACAAGTGTATACCATGTTAGAGAACCATTTCTTTAAGCGTAAAGTCGATATTCAAGCCCTTGATCCACAAAAAATGACTGCTTCAGGTAAAAATGTACTTCAAGTGGTGAAATTAAAAGACGGACTTGACTCAGATACCGCAAAAAAAATTAACAAGGCCATTAAAGAAAGCGGCATTAAAGTGCAATCTTCAATTCAAGGCGACAAAATTCGTGTGACTGATAAAAAGCGCGATACATTACAGCAAGTAATGACGTTTTTAAAAGAACAACAATTTGGTCTGCCTTTACAGTTCAATAACTTTAAAGACTAATACTCTTGTTTGATCATTTGAGGTAACTATGCCAAAGGCCAATCGCTTATCAAAACTTGTAAAAACCACGTCACGCTTGCCGAAAGCGTTGCGTACGCGATTATGGAGTCAAGCTTTTGGTCGCATAGTTCCGATGGTCGGTAGTGCCAATATTCGTTATTTGCAAGTCAGTCACAGTGAAGTCGTAGTCAAAATCGAAAATCACCGTGCCATGCAAAACCATATTGGTCAACTTCATGCCTGTGCCATGGCCTTAATTGCTGAAACGGCAACAGGCTTTGTAACAGGGATGAATGTGCCTGACCATTGCATCGTTCTGATTAAAAGCATGCACGTTGACTTTAAACGTCCGAGTAAAGGTGCCATGACAGCGACAGCCACCTTAACACCAGAACAACAGCAGCTGATGCAAACCACCGCCAAAGGTGAAACTTTAGTTTCTGTGACAGTGATGGATGAGTCTGGTGAAGCACCCGTTCAATGTGAAATGTTATGGGCGTGGCTCGACAAAGCATCATTAAAAAAGTAAGAATGTAAATATAACTTACTGTTTGGTAAGTATAAAATTTACAACATTACACTAAAGCTGCGACTAAAACTTACTATATCTGTACTTCGACTCGGCTCAAAATCATGCTACATAATATGAATATTTGAGCTGACTTGATGAAAAAAAGACTAATTTTAGCGACTGCCTTATTTTCTTTAGGGCTGGTGGCGTGCCAACAGCACAACCCAGCCAACTCATCGGTTTCAACAACGCCGCATGACCATTCGACCTCTACCCTGACCGAACAAAATAAAAAGCTTGTAGTGGACTTTTATGAAGGCGTTTTTAGCAAGCATCAGGTTCAAACCTATTCTGACCGCTATATTGGTACACAATACATTCAACATAATCCCTATGTTGCAGACGGAAAAGCGCCTTTTGTAAACTACTTCACCCAGTATTTTAAAGAACATCCTGATGCAAAAAACACCATCAAGCATGTCGTAGCCGAAGGTGATTTGGTGGTGCTGCATGTACATTCCACTCAAAATGCACAAGATCGTGGTGAAGCCGTTGTCGATATTTTCCGCGTCGAACAAGGCAAAATTGTAGAACATTGGGATGTGATACAAAGCATTCCCGCGGAGTCTGCCAACCGCAATACTATGTTTTAATCCATCGGACTGCATGGAATAGCAAAAAAGCCAGTGATTACACTGGCTTTTTTTTGCAGACTGACTCAAACCTTAGTTGGATTGGCTTGCAAGGAACTTTTCTTTAACATCTGCAGGAATCTGACGTTTATTGCCTTTGACATCAACAGCAACAAAGGTAAAGACACCTTCAGTCACACGTACAGGTGGACGTGAACTGTCATGACTATCCCACACTTCAATTTCCATCTGAATAGACGTATTGCCCACTTTTAACAGTTTGGTATAACAACTGATGACATCGCCGACTTTCACTGGAACTAAGAACGTCATTTGATTAATTGAAATCGTTGCACAGCGCCCCTTACTAAAACGCTCTGCGTGAATTGCACCCGCCAAATCCATTTGTGACACAATCCAACCACCAAAAACATCTCCACTCCAGTTGGTATCGGCTGGCATTGCAATTGTCTGAAGAGACAACATCCCTTCTGGTTTCACATGAATCTCTGACACGTTGACTCCAATTTTCGTTATGACTGGGCTTGCAACTGTTGATCTAACCATTGTTGCAATTGTGGCGCACGGAGCGCACCGCTTATTCTAGCAATTTCAGTAGTTTTATTCATTAAAACTAAGGTTGGAATACTACGTACGTTAAACGCACTGCTCAAGCGCGGAGATTCTTCGGTATTAATTTTAGCAAAAATAACCTGCGGATTTTGCTTGGCCACTTCAGCAAAGTGCGGAGCCATCATTTTACATGGACCACACCACTCTGCCCATAAATCAATAAACACAGGTAAATCGCTATGGCTAATGAACTGGCTAAAATTCTGCTCATTCAATTCAATCGGTGCCGCAGGTAAAAGCGCTGCGTGGCATTGACCACAGCTCGGATTAGCACTCAATTTCTCTTCAGGCACACGATTCTTGGCCAAACAAGTAGGACAGACGATAATCATTTAGTTGACTCCAATATGTTGATGTAAGAATTCTAATTGGGTCGAAATGGCTTTTTCAAACCAACTGGCATGATAAATATCAAAATGCTGCATTTCCCACTCATGATATTGAACAAAAGGGGCAATATTGGTGGCTGCTTCACGACTGGATTCGATCGGAATTAAACTATCATGCTTGGCAGCAATGAAAAGTACAGGAATATTAATTTGTCTGACATTTTGAATGGGACGATAACGAATTAAATTAAAAAAGAGTCGGGCAGGTATCTCTCCACTCCAATAATAATCAGGATTAATAATCGAACGATAACCCAAATAGGCATCTTGCGTCGGCAAAAAACATAACTCACGTGGATCAACCACAGGTAAAGTAGTCGGGGACATCCCTACTTTTCCCCCCATATAATCTTGGCTGGATAGTTTTAAGGCTTTGGGGAACTGTTGCAAAGGATATAACTTCGCACTTGCTGCCCCATCCACAAAAGGCACTTGCGCCATCACGGCCTGTACATTTTTGAACTCTGCTGCAATATCGAGCACATAACCACCACTGAGCGCTGTCCCCCACAGCACGATCCGTCGACTATCGATCGACTTACGTTCTTTGAGGTGGTTAATCATGGTCCGCCAATCTTCAAGCTGCTTCTTAATCGAGACCAGCTCTCGTGGACGTCCGGTACTCCCGCCCCAATAACGGTAGTCAAATAACACGACTGCATAGCCCGCTTGTGCAAAACGCTGCGCAAATTGGATCAGTTTGAATTGGCGCAGCCCAGCCAAACCATGGGCCATCAAAATCACTGCTGGCTTTTCTTCAGTTTTCGGACGATAGAAATCCGCAGCAATGACCTCTTGGCCACTTTTGACATATAGCGGTTCAACGGTATAGGCGTGCATACCTGCTCCATTGCGTTATTTTATGGTTGTAATCGCTTATAAATATTTCAACAGCATAGGCTGAACTTTCAGCTTAATGCTATCATAAAGCATATCTCGATTAGTTTAATTTTGGAGTGACAGCATGAGCGAAAATGTAGGCTTTGCAGGTCAAATTGGCCCAGAACATTTGTTTCAAGTGGTTGAAAAAGGGTTTAAATCTGTGATCAATAACCGTCCAGATATGGAAGGTGGTCCAGAACAACCGACCAGCGCTCAAATTGAAGAAGCAGCACGTGTTGCAGGCCTAGATTATGTCTATCAACCTGTCGTTGCAGGTCAAATCACAGAAATGGATGTGCGCACTTTTGCCAATCATTTCAATGAGCTACCAAAACCTGTTTTAATGTTCTGCCGTACAGGCAATCGCTCAAACAACTTATACCAACTTGCGAAACAAATGGACCTGTTAGATGACTAAACGGTTGTTTAAAAGTGTCATCTGCACTGCTCTGATTTTAACGAGCAGTGCATTGTGGGCGGCAACGAATAACCTGAGTCAAGCACTCAGCCCGCAGCTCAGCGTTTCAGGGGAAATGACCCAAGACAAGTTTCAACAGTTGATAAAACAAGGTTTTAAGTCGGTCATTGTCAACCGACCAGATCAAGAACAAGGTAATACCGTTCGCGTTGATCAACTACGTAATATTGCGGAACAGTCCAAAGTCAGCGTAATTTACCAACCGGTTACCAGCAGTAAAGTTTCTGAAACAGACGTGGTCGAATTTGCTAAATATTATAATGAATTGCCCAAGCCTATTTTAATGGTCTGTAAGAGTGGTGCTCGCTCTAGTCTGCTGTTCAATCAGGCAAAACAACGAGGATTACTCCATGAATAAACTATTGCTGCTTTTACTCTGCTGTACCTTAATGACAGCATGTAGTTCAATGAATGTCCATCCTACCGTTGGGGTAAGCGTTGGTACTGGCTTATAAGTCAAATGAAAGTAAAGACGGCATCTAGTGCCGTTTTTTACAAAATATAATCATCTACAGCCCTGAATATGTTAACTATAGAGTATGTCTCTCTTAGATAAACGTTTGCTTATGTATGATCTGATTATTATTGGGGCTGGAACTGCAGGTATCGCAGCCTACCAACAAGCCGTGAAGTCCACACAAAATCTATTAATCATTAATGATGGGCCATGGGACACCACTTGTGCACGTGTGGGTTGTATGCCCTCAAAAGTCCTAATTTCTACAGCAAATCGCATGCATGATATTCAACATGCGGATCGTGTCGGATTGCAAGTAGAGTCAAAAATAGACCTCAGTCAGGTCATGCAACACGTACAAAAACTCCGTGATCGCTTTACTCATAGTACCCTTAAAACCGTAGAGAGCTGGCCTGAGTCCCATAAAATTAAGGGCCGTGCTCGCTTTGTCGATTCAAAAACGGTCGAAGTTAATGGGCAACACTACCAAGCCAAAAGCTTTATTTTAGCTGTAGGCTCCACACCTAGCTTTGACCCAGCATGGAAGAATGAACTCGGTGATCGACTCATCACCTCCGATCAAATCTTTGAACTCAATGCTTTACCCAAATCTTTAGCAGTGATTGGGAGCGGCGTCATCGCAATTGAACTTGCGCAAGCCATGCAACGACTTGGCGTCAATACCACTGTCTTTGCACGTAGTCGTAAAGTCGGCGTTCTGACTAGTCCTAAATTGCAGCAGTTGGCACAAACAGAAATTAGCACCGAACTTGAGATCAAGTTCGAAGTTTTACCCACAGAGGTTAAGTATATAAATAATCAAGTTGAACTTAGGTTTACTGAAAATGGTCAGCCTAAAACACTCAACGTCGATTATTTATTGGTTGCTACAGGACGCAGCAGTCTTTTAAATACCCTTAAACTCGAAAATATCGACACCTCATTCACAGACTTAAAACATTTACCTGTTGATCCTGAGACCAAACAACTCGCCGACTATCCGATTTTTATCATTGGCGATGCACATACTGATACTCGATTACAACATGAAGCCGCTCACGAAGGTAAGGTCTCAGTCAAAAATGCATTGAACTTCCCCACTATAGAATCATGCAAAACCCTAACGCCTTTAGGTATCGTGTTTAGCAACCCAGAAATGGCAATGGTTGGACAAAACTTTAAGCAACTGCAAAGTGCACCTATGCATTTTGTCATCGGCGAAGTGCCTTATACGAAACAAGGACGTGCATTAGTTCTGGGTAAAAACCATGGGGCCATCGAGGTCTATGTGGATAAAAGCAGCCGAAAACTACTTGGTGCTGAATTACTCACAGACTCTACTGAACATTTGGCCCATTTACTGGCATGGATGATCGCAGAACAACTGACCGTCGATGAAATTTTGCAAAAACCGTTTTATCACCCAACCCTTGAAGAAGGTTTAAGAACGGCATTAAAACATGCACGTCGACAGCTAGATACCTAAACTGCGAAATTCATAATGCATGTTCTTTTATATAGATGCATATTCTCCACTCTTCTCTTTTTAATTTATATTATTTAATATATTCAGCATAAAAAAATCCCCCTATCTCATTTGAGTTAGGGGGATTTAGAATTAATGAGCTGGCGATGACTTACTCTCACATGGATAACTCCACACTACCATCAGCGCTAAGAGGTTTCACTTCTGAGTTCGGGAAGGGATCAGGTGGTTCACTCTTGCTATTG
>NZ_JACBEZ010000049.1:0-16937 GCF_013391465.1 Acinetobacter sp. SwsAc2
CAATACCAGCGCACAGCCCAAAGAATGATTTCGCCCTGAAAATGCCGACCATGGAAAGGATTCATATGCTGCACCTTTAGCTAAAACAGTCTTCAGCTTACCATTCGTGGTTATTTGCAACAGTGCCGATACCACCAGATTGCATATCATGGCTTCATTGAGAACAGGATGTTCCAGATAAAAATAACAAGATCAGCGACAGGACGCGAGGGATGACAGGAGTTGACCCTAGTACCAAATACGAAAAACCCCGACAGGATGTCGGGGTTTTTTTATAGTTCATCGCACTTTGCCGGGAAATGCAGCACGGATCTTGAGGAAGAAGTAGTCCGTGTCGCGGTATCCATAGGCCATCCGCTTAATGACTTTGATCCGGTTGTTCATGCCCTCCAGCACGCTGGTGTTCAGCCGGTGGAGGGCACTGGAAACGATACCCTCCATATATGGCTCCAGCTTCTTGGCAAATCGTACCAAAGCATCAATTCCGCTACCGAGGGCCATGCCGGCCCATTCCCGCCAGGCGCTTCTGGCCGTCGTCTCGCTTTCCGCAAACCATAGCGTCTTAAGTTGGTCCTTGAGCACGTACACCGTAGTCAAGAACGCATTGGCGGCCAGGAGTTCGTCCAGCTTGACCGCCTGCTCGGGCTCAAGGTTGTCAGCATTGCGTAACAGTATCCAACGGCTGCTTTTGATCACCTTGCGGGCGACCTTGTCATCTCGCAGTTGATTGGCCTGATCAACTCGCACTCTATCCATCACTTCGCGGCCATACTTAGCCACCACATGGAACAGGTCGTAGACCACCACCGCGTTGGGGCACTGGGCCTTCACTTCAAGATCGAAGGCTGAGTTCATGTCCATGGCCACTGCCTCGATCTGGTTCCGGGCATCGCCTAACCACTCGAAGAACGGCCGGATCGCCTCACGCGAGCGGCCCTCGCCAATCCACACCACTTGCTGGGTGTCGGCACAGGCGACCACCGTGGCGTAGCGATGACCCTTGTGCAAGGCGAATTCGTCCATCATCAGGCGGCGCAATCGACTTCGATCTGGCTCGTGCAAATCACGTTTGAGCCGCTCCATGTCAATAGTCTTGACTGTATGCCAATGCAAGCCCAAAAGATTGGCAACATGACTGACGGGCAGCATCTGTACTAATTTCTCAATCCAGTTGCGCAATGATTGCGTAATACGGGAGCGCGGTGGTAGCCAATCGATCCGCTCTCTGGTTGGACCGCATTGTGGACAACGCAGCCGCCGCACAGGTACATCCAACTCGACGCGATACTGCATAATTGGTGACTCGCGAACTCGGCGCCAATTGATGTCATGTACCAGGAAACAAGGGCAATCGCATCGGCTACAAATTGGCGTATGCTCCTCGTCGTGTGTAAGACGGATCAGCAAAGTCTGTTCATCTAGAAGCCCATGAGACGCTGGCGAAAAGCCCTTCCAGAACAGGCTCCAAACATCAGCGCTAGTCATGATCATGGACCGATTGCGCGCTATCGGTGCCTTGTAGCGCCAAGGCATCATGTTCTTCTTGGCTGAGATGGCGTCTGTTGGGATTGATGCAGGACAGACAAAGCACTGCTGTTGCGAGGATGAGGCAATAAGCGATGATCGGCCAGGTGGTACCAGTCGATAAAAGCGTAATAATGAGTGTCCCGATAATCCCTAACAGTAGTCCACCCAAACAGAAGTAGACTGCTGTAGCGGTCCCAGCGATATGATCGAAACCTCGAAGAGCGGCATTGGGTGCCACCGATACCGCAGTGGCGATACCAACACCCACGAGCCACATCGGGGCGATGAAGCCAAGCACCGAGACCGGTGCCAATGTCTCGCCAACAGCGAGCAACAGCGCTCCCGCCATCAGACACCCCATTCCCACTCGTAAGGTCTTCAGGCTTCCCCACCGGGGAATCAGTCGTCCCATGATTCGCGCTGTAGCCATCATAGCGATGGCCACTGTAGCAAATAGCAAGCTGAAGCTAAGTTGCGATAACCCTTGCCTCCCCATCATTAGCCAGGGGGCGGTCGAGAAAAAGACGAAAAAGCTGCCCATCCCCGCGCTGTAACAGAGCGTGTACAGCCAGAAGTTCAGGTGTTTCACAGGAGTCAATAGCTGCGACCACTGTAGGTCTGCCGTCCGGTGCCGCCGAGTCTCTGGCCAGAGTCGCCAGGCTGCGATAACAGCGCCTATCATTGCCATCCCTAGCAAGCCGAAGATTGCGCGCCATCCGAGCCACGCGTCGACCAGCGCTCCTAGCAGTGGGCCTATCGCAGGAACCATCGCAAGCATAGAGCCGAGCAAGCCATAGATGACGTTGCTTTCCTCACGGCCCGAATAGATGTCGCGTACCGTCGCGAAAGTGGAAACGAGACATGCCGAAGCGCCGCAGGCCTGAAGAACGCGGAAGCTCAGAAAAAGTTCTGGCGATGAAACTACGGTGAGGCCGAATGAAGCCGCAATATAGGCAATCCCGCCACCAAGTAAAACGGGGCGGCGACCCAGCCGATCCGACAGTGGGCCGAAGAGAAGCTGTCCGGCTCCAAGCAAAACCAGGTATGCCGTCAACGTCAGCTGGATCGTCCCTGCACCGGACCCAAGTGCATCCGCCATGAAAGGCACCACGGGCAGGTACATATCCATGCCCAGTGACGCCAGCAAATCGAATGGTGATAACAGCAATAGCGTGGCGGGAAGAGAATACCGCCAAGAAAAATCTTTTGAGCGCACGAAGCCATCTCCTTAAGTTAAGAATTTGGCGGCGCTCTTGCAGAGCAACTAGGTTCTTGAGAACGCCGCAACAACCGAAAACGAAGGTTGCTGCGGCTTACTTGTCTGCTTTCTTGGTAGCGCTCATGTGCGGGTTATCTCATGGATGAGTCCATATCGTAACAATCTTCACGCTAAAGTGCAAAGAACCTTTTTTATTGCCTCATAATTTTAATTTCACTTTGACTCTACAAGATTTAATGCTATGGTATATATTAATGATACATATCTTGGTTTCGGGAGGTAATTATGGAAATTGCGAAAGTATTTCAAACTGGTCGCAGTCAAGCGGTTCGCTTGCCTAAAGCCTTTCGCTTTAATGGCACGGAAGTGGCCATCAAAAGCTTCGGGCGTGGTGTATTACTCATGCCCATCGACAATCCTTGGGATATCATGTTAGAAGCCATCAATGAGTTTGAGGTTGGATTCCAGTTAGAGCGAGATGATCAAGGCGAACAGTTCCGTGAGGAGTTCAGATGATTTACCTCTTAGACACAAATATTTGTATCTATGTCATCAACAATAAGCCTCAACACGTTTTTGAACGCTTTAAGCAATATCAACTCGGCCAGCTTGCGATTTCAAGTATCACGGCATCTGAGCTGGCTTTCGGTGTAGAGAAGTCTGGATCTGAACGCAATAAACAGGCATTAAACAAGTTTTTGTCACCTTTAGAGATTCTTCCTTACGATGAACAAGCAATTTGGCATTACGCCAAATTACGCCAAGATCTTCAATCCACAGGTAAACCGATTGGCAGCTTAGATATGCTGATCGCTGCTCATGCTTTGGCATTGGATGTTGTATTAGTAACGAACAATACAAAAGAATTTGAACGGATTGATGGTCTAAAGCTAGAGAATTGGGTCTAATCGCTATATCTAGCCCTATGCAGGGCTAGAATTCGCATAAGAGATTTTATGTTAAATCGATAATCAAAAAGCCCATGAAAGTAAGCCTTTTTTCATCCATGAGATTTACTTACTTCTTCTAAAATTTTGCTTTTTACCCAGTTTGAAAAATCTTTTTGATTTTCTACAAAGTGTAAAAGATCAGCCTCACTTTCCCGATTAAAACTTATACTTTTAACTTTTCTACTCTGCTTTTCATATTTTGCATTTATTGCAATTTTTCGCCAATTTGTTTGATCGACAATATCATAAGCAGCAGCGAAAACATTATTTGCATCATTTTCATCAATACAAACTTCAATATTTTCTGCATTGAAAATACGGATTTCATCCATTTCTATTTTTTTATTGGTAGATGAAGTGAACCCGAAAAATAAGGTAATACCATGTTTTGATGTTATTTCTATATTGCCAAAAGATTCATCAGTATTTGTATGAGATTGATCTAATAGAATTTCACAGCTAGTAACTCGCCAACCTGTTTCCTGTTGAAGTTGTGAAGCTAACATTGGAAGCATATGTAATCCATTTTTGTTTTTGATAGTAATACGATAATATTAATTTTTAATTTTTACAAGTTTATAGATGAGGATATAGACATTTTAATTGGTGAGAATATAGACACTTTAAATGGGTTCTAACATGAAAAATAGGAACTTAAAATTCCTGTTTTTATTGGTTTTTAAGTTTTAAGCATATTGCATGATAAGCTTTAAATCAGAAGTATTCTAAGTTCTAAAGCCAGTTAGCTACTCCACCATGGCCAGAACAAGTACCTCTCCTATTCAAGCTAAAAGACCAAGTCCCATCTCTACACTTCGCTGTTGCATTAGAAGGTTGCTTATTTGCTGAACCGTACCGGGTTTGTCGGAGAGTCAATATTCTGAGAGACTATCCCGATGACAAAATTAAAATATGCCCCTGAAATCAGAGAAAGAGCGGTTCAATTATTGATTGAATCTGAAAAAGATTATCCATCGAATTGGGCTGCGATCACCGCTATTGCTCCCAAGATAGGTTGTACTCCTGAAACACTACGTGTTTGGTATCAAAAATATTTAGATAAACTAAATCCAGTTAAAGTACAGCAGCTTTCAGACCAAGAACGTATCAAACAACTCGAACGCGAAAATAAAGAACTGCAACGCGCCAATGAGATTCTACGTAAAGCAGCCGCTTTTTTCGCCCAGGCGGAACTCGACCGCCCACACAAATAATGGTGGATTTTATCCATAATAATAAAGAGCTGTACGGAGTCGAGGCGATTTGTAGAATTTTACCGATCGCACCCTCAACCTATTACCGGACTCTAGATCTCTGCGAAAACCCAGAACATCGAGCAAAGCGAGATCTACATGACTTGCATCATGCTGAACAAATTAAACGAATTTGGAAGGAAAGTTCAGGTCGATATGGTGTACGTAAAGTTTGGCAAAAACTGAAACGTGAAGGCTATATTATTGCACGCTGTACAGTTGCTCGATTGATGCAAAAGCTAGGTATACAAGGTGTTTGGCGAGGTAAGAATAAACAAACTACCCATAGCCGAGATGATCAAAAACGAGCAGATGACTTGGTGAAACGCAATTTTAGTGCTGATCACCCTGACCAGCTGTGGGTCGCTGACTTTACGTATATTCAAACAAATTCAGGCTGGGTCTATACCGCCTTTATTATTGATGTGTTCTCGCGAGCAATTGTTGGATGGAAAGTATCAACACGGATGAATACAGACATGGTGCTCGATGCACTGGAGCAAGCATTGCATGATCGAGGCATGCCAAAGAACGTGATTCATCATAGTGACAGAGGTGTGCAATATCTTTCCATTCGTTATACCAATCGTTTAGAAGCAGCAAATTTACGAGCATCAGTCGGTACGACCGGTGATTCATACGATAATGCTTTGGCTGAAACAGTGAATGGCTTATACAAAACAGAGGTGATTGAATATTTAAAAGCAGATTGGCAAGGTTTAGCGGATGTACAACTTGCGACATTAAATTGGGTAGATTGGTTCAATAAAGAGCGTGTACATAGTGCACTAGGTTATGTGCCACCTTTTGATTTTGAAGCAATGTACTATGATAAAATTAATCCGTTAGGTCAGGTGGCCTAACTTAAATAAAAAAGTCTCCGACAAACCCGGTACGGTTCAGATCACCGCAAACAGGTTACTCGCCTGGGGATTCCCTTTCGACCCGAGCATCCGTATGAGACTCATGCTCGATTATTATTATTATAGAAGCCCCCATGAATAAATCGCTCATCATTTTCGGCATCGTCAACATAACCTCGGACAGTTTCTCCGATGGAGGCCGGTATCTGGCGCCAGACGCAGCCATTGCGCAGGCGCGTAAGCTGATGGCCGAGGGGGCAGATGTGATCGACCTCGGTCCGGCATCCAGCAATCCCGACGCCGCGCCTGTTTCGTCCGACACAGAAATCGCGCGTATCGCGCCGGTGCTGGACGCGCTCAAGGCAGATGGCATTCCCGTCTCGCTCGACAGTTATCAACCCGCGACGCAAGCCTATGCCTTGTCGCGTGGTGTGGCCTATCTCAATGATATTCGCGGTTTTCCAGACGCTGCGTTCTATCCGCAATTGGCGAAATCATCTGCCAAACTCGTCGTTATGCATTCGGTGCAAGACGGGCAGGCAGATCGGCGCGAGGCACCCGCTGGCGACATCATGGATCACATTGCGGCGTTCTTTGACGCGCGCATCGCGGCGCTGACGGGTGCCGGTATCAAACGCAACCGCCTTGTCCTTGATCCCGGCATGGGGTTTTTTCTGGGGGCTGCTCCCGAAACCTCGCTCTCGGTGCTGGCGCGGTTCGATGAATTGCGGCTGCGCTTCGATTTGCCGGTGCTTCTGTCTGTTTCGCGCAAATCCTTTCTGCGCGCGCTCACAGGCCGTGGTCCGGGGGATGTCGGGGCCGCGACACTCGCTGCAGAGCTTGCCGCCGCCGCAGGTGGAGCTGACTTCATCCGCACACACGAGCCGCGCCCCTTGCGCGACGGGCTGGCGGTATTGGCGGCGCTGAAAGAAACCGCAAGAATTCGTTAACTGCACATTCGGGATATTTCTCTATATTCGCGGTTCAGCAGGCATGTCCCCTTTGAGGGCGACCCGACGACAGGATAATCGACCTTATGGTGCGCAAATATTTCGGCACAGACGGTATTCGTGGCAAAGCCAACGAAGGCGCGATGACGGCGGAAACCGCCTTGCGCGTCGGCATGGCGGCTGGCCGTGTCTTTCGTCGCGGTGACCACCGCCATCGTGTCGTGATCGGCAAGGATACGCGCCTGTCGGGCTATATGCTTGAACCCGCGCTCACAGCCGGTTTCACCTCGATGGGGCTTTGTTGCACAAACCTATCTGTAAAGGCTTTTTCAGCGATATAATTTTCAAATGAAGAAGCCTACACACAAAATCTACCGCACAACCAATTGGCCCGCATATAACCGAGCACTCATGAGTCGCGGAAATATTGCCATTTGGTTTGATCCTGCTACGCAATGGTATGCTCCATCAAAAGGCAAACAAGGGCGAAATCAAACCTACTCCGACGCAGCTATCCAATGCTGCTTAATGATTAAATCCTTATTTCGTCTTTCTGTATGCATGGTGACTGGCTTTGTCCAAAGCTTGATTAAACTTTGCGGATTAGATTGGACAGCTCTGGATTATTCAACCATTCGCAGAAGACAAAAGCATATTGATATTCAAATTAGCTATGAAAAGAGTTGCAATGGACTGCATCTACTCGTAGACTCTACAGGCATGAAGTTTCTAGGTGAGGGCGAATGGAAACGCAAGAAACATGGAGCTGAATATCGTCGCCAATGGCGTAAACTACATATTGGTATAGATGCCAAAACCCTACAAATACGCGCTATTCAGCTCACAACCAATAATGTCAGTGATTCACAGGTGCTTGGTGATTTACTTAATCAGATTCCACAAGATGAGCAGATTGACTCTGTTTATACCGATGGAGCTTATGACACCAAGCAATGCCGTCAGGTCATTGCAGATCGGCAAGCGCATGCGGTGATTCCACCTAGAAAAAATGCGAAACCATGGAAAGATACAAAGAGTAGCTCGCTAGAGCGAAATGAATTACTTCGAACAGTTAAACATTTAGGCAGGACATTATGGAAAAAATGGTCAGGCTATCATCGCCGCAGTTTGGTGGAAACCAAGATGCATTGCATCAAATTATTAGGCGATAAATTAATGGCAAGAAGCTTTCCTAGTCAGGTGAATGAGATCCATGCACGTGTAGCAGTCCTTAACAGATTTACGGAATTAGGTCGCCCACTTACCCAAGTTACGCCTTAAATTTGGATCAATTAGGGGCGCTTTGCATTTCAAATCTTTGTGCAACAAAGCCTCAGAAAACTGAAGGAACCTCCATTGAATCGAACTAATATTTTTTTTGGTGAATCGCATTCTGACTGGTTGCCTGTCAGAGGCGGAGAATCTGGTGATTTTGTTTTTCGACGTGGTGACGGGCATGCCTTCGCGAAAATCGCACCTGCTTCCCGCCGCGGTGAGCTCGCTGGAGAGCGTGACCGCCTCATTTGGCTCAAAGGTCGAGGTGTGGCTTGCCCCGAGGTCATCAACTGGCAGGAGGAACAGGAGGGTGCATGCTTGGTGATAACGGCAATTCCGGGAGTACCGGCGGCTGATCTGTCTGGAGCGGATTTGCTCAAAGCGTGGCCGTCAATGGGGCAGCAACTTGGCGCTGTTCACAGCCTATCGGTTGATCAATGTCCGTTTGAGCGCAGGCTGTCGCGAATGTTCGGACGCGCCGTTGATGTGGTGTCCCGCAATGCCGTCAATCCCGACTTCTTACCGGACGAGGACAAGAGTACGCCGCAGCTCGATCTTTTGGCTCGTGTCGAACGAGAGCTACCGGTGCGGCTCGACCAAGAGCGCACCGATATGGTTGTTTGCCATGGTGATCCCTGCATGCCGAACTTCATGGTGGACCCTAAAACTCTTCAATGCACGGGTCTGATCGACCTTGGGCGGCTCGGAACAGCAGATCGCTATGCCGATTTGGCACTCATGATTGCTAACGCCGAAGAGAACTGGGCAGCGCCAGATGAAGCAGAGCGCGCCTTCGCTGTCCTATTCAATGTATTGGGGATCGAAGCCCCCGACCGCGAACGCCTTGCCTTCTATCTGCGATTGGACCCTCTGACTTGGGGTTGATGTTCATGCCGCCTGTTTTTCCTGCTCATTGGCACGTTTCGCAACCTGTTCTCATTGCGGACACCTTTTCCAGCCTCGTTTGGAAAGTTTCATTGCCAGACGGGACTCCTGCAATCGTCAAGGGATTGAAACCTATAGAAGACATTGCTGATGAACTGCGCGGGGCCGACTATCTGGTATGGCGCAATGGGAGGGGAGCAGTCCGGTTGCTCGGTCGTGAGAACAATCTGATGTTGCTCGAATATGCCGGGGAGCGAATGCTCTCTCACATCGTTGCCGAGCACGGCGACTACCAGGCGACCGAAATTGCAGCGGAACTAATGGCGAAGCTGTATGCCGCATCTGAGGAACCCCTGCCTTCTGCCCTTCTCCCGATCCGGGATCGCTTTGCAGCTTTGTTTCAGCGGGCGCGCGATGATCAAAACGCAGGTTGTCAAACTGACTACGTCCACGCGGCGATTATAGCCGATCAAATGATGAGCAATGCCTCGGAACTGCGTGGGCTACATGGCGATCTGCATCATGAAAACATCATGTTCTCCAGTCGCGGCTGGCTGGTGATAGATCCCGTCGGTCTGGTCGGTGAAGTGGGCTTTGGCGCCGCCAATATGTTCTACGATCCGGCTGACAGAGACGACCTTTGTCTCGATCCTAGACGCATTGCACAGATGGCGGACGCATTCTCTCGTGCGCTGGACGTCGATCCGCGTCGCCTGCTCGACCAGGCGTACGCTTATGGGTGCCTTTCCGCAGCTTGGAACGCGGATGGAGAAGAGGAGCAACGCGATCTAGCTATCGCGGCCGCGATCAAGCAGGTGCGACAGACGTCATACTAGATATCAAGCGACTTCTCCTATCCCCTGGGAACACATCAATCTCACCGGAGAATATCGCTGGCCAAAGCCTTAGCGTAGGATTCCGCCCCTTCCCGCAAACGACCCCAATATGAAAAACCCCGGCAGGATGCTGGGGTTTTTTATTGCCTATCATTTCTCATTTGCAAAACAAGCATAATGCTCCTAAAATATAGACTATAATCTATATTTTGGTTGTGGTATGTGGATAGTCATTACGACAGATCTATTTAATGAATGGCTTGAACAGCAAGACGAATCAACACAAGAGAAGGTTCTGGCTGCCCTAGTTGTTCTACAGCAGCAAGGACCAAGTTTAGGCCGCCCTTTAGTAGATACTGTCTATGACTCTAAATTTACCAACATGAAAGAGCTTCGTGTTCAACATCGAGGTAAACCACTGAGAGCTTTCTTCGCATTTGATCCTTTACGACAGGCTATTGTTCTATGTATTGCTGATAAAGGCAGTAAAAAGCGTTTTTATAAAGACATGCTGGATATTGCAGATGAACAATACCAACTTCATCTCACCACCCTAGGAGATAAATCTAATGGCTAAGACTCTGCAAGAATTGTTAGCTAGCCGCTCTCCAGAGAGCCAAGCCCGTATTCAAAAAATGGCAGATGAATTACTGCTAGAAAATCAGCTTCATCTTATTCGTGAAGAACTTGAAATCTCTCAAAAGGAACTTGCTGAAACTTTGGGAATAAAACAGCCATCGCTTTCAGCAATAGAAAATCGTGGCAATGATCTTAAGATTTCAACCATGAAAAAGTATGTTGAGGCAATGGGCGGGAAGCTCCGTATTGATGTAGAGCTTCCAACAGGAAAACATATAGGATTCAATGTTTAACAATAAAAATGGGAGCTAAAGACTCCCATTTTTAGATTCGTATAAGCGCCATTATGTTAAATAGACTTATTTCTAATAATATAAAAGCTTATTTTCAATAAAAAACACATCATAATACCCCCTTGCCTTTTAACCACAAAAATATTGAAGTTATTATTTAGAAGCAATTAATAGAAAAATAAACAAATCTTTTTTAAACAAGCTACTAATAAAAATATCTCCATCGAAAATAAAGTATAAAAATTCAAAAACCATTTAATAAAGTATCAATAGAGTTAAAATACATATAGCTTACTTTTAATTTTAAAGAGGAATACAAGAAATAATTTCTTGTATTCCTGTTATAAGATTGGGAGAACCAAGTTGATAATTTCACCCATTTCTTTGGATCTATTAATTTAAGTTTCGACTTTACTTATTTGAGCTTAGCCATTTGGTCGAGTCACAATCGGGAAAATTGAATCTGGACGTTTAAACATTGCAAAGAATTTTCCAATTTTCAGTGGATTACCTTTGACTTTACTGTCTTTAGAAAGCAGGACTTTTACCCCTTCTATTTGACCTGTAATCATTTTTAGATATAAGGGCTTGGTTAAGGTTAATGTAGGGCAATCCAATGCCAAATCTTTACTTTCATCATAACGCTTAAACTGCATGACTGAGTTTTCAACCCATAATGAAAAATGCTCTTTGGTATCCGACAAAACCAGATTGATACACTGGTTTTCATTTTTTAAATTTTCCACATCTAAATTTGTCGCCATAGCTTCAAGAAATCTTTCAGTTGGTGTATGAATCAATAAATCACTCGGATCAGAAGTATTTTGTAGGGGTACATTATTTTGTAGCTCTTGAGCGCCCACCAAAAAGAAATTACGCCAAGTTGAAGCCTCAGCAGCATAGCCCAATTGACGATAAGTATTCGCCAATAAGTCTTTTGCTTGTTGGTTTTGAGGGTTATTCAACACAATATGTTTTAAAATCTCGGCAGCCCATCTATAGTCAGCTTGAGCGTAGGCATCCCGCGCATTTTTCAATGCATTGTTCTCCCCACCTGCTAACTCAATATATTTTTTTGCAACAGCTTTAGGGGGTAATGGATCTAAATTGGAAGGATGGGCATCGAACCATCCCATATAATATTGGTATACTGCTTTTACATTATGTTTTAGGGTTCCATAATAGCCATGAGCATATAGTTTTTGATCAAGTGCCGCTGGAAGCTTAATTTTTTCGGCAATTTCAGCGCCATTAAAACCAGAGTTCATATATCTCACCGTCTGATCATGCGTGAACTTATAAACATCTCGCTGGGTTTTAATAAAATCTTGAATATTGTCATTGCCCCAGACAGGCCAATGATGCTGTGCAATCAATACATCGGATGCTTTGGCATGCTGCATTGCTTGGTCTAGATAGCCCACCCATTTTAAGGCATCACGGACTTTAGCACCCCGAAGGGTATAAAGATTATGCATGGTATGAGATAGAATTTCTGCGCCGTTATAAAGTTTCAATGATGGGATAGAGAACGTTAATTCTGCTGGTGCTTCTGAACCCGGCACGTTATAAAACACAAAATCCAAGCCATCAACCGTCATTTTCTGTTCTGGTTGAGTGATCAGTTGTGTAGGCTCAAGGATGCCCATTTTTCCCACAGCAACAGCCTTACCTAAACCTGTATCCACCAATCCTTCCGCATTTTTAGGTAGAAAAGTTCCATACATATAAGTCGCACGACGTATCATGGCTGAACCTGCCATCACATTTTCACTGGTCGCTTCTTCCATAAAGCCTTTTGGCGCAATAATTGGAGTTTTTCTAGCGTTAATTTCTTCGCTAGAAAGAACGCCTAATGCACCACCAAAATGATCGATATGGCTATGGGTAAAGATAATGGCTGAAATTTTTTGCTCACCTAAATGCTGTCTAGCAAATTTAAGTGCTGCTTCAGCCGTTTCTTTAGAGGTTAATGTATCCACAATAATCCAGCCAGTATCACCCTGAATGATGGTCATATTTGCCAAATCAAAACCACGAATTTGCCAAACTCGATCTGTTACTTTAAATAGCCCAACATTGTTGTTTAATTTTGCTTGTCGCCATAGAGTGGGATTAACGGTATTTGGTGCTTGATCTTGTAAAAAACTAAATGCATCAAAATCCCAGATAACATTGCCTTTCTCACTTTTAATTTGACCTGTTGGCTTGGCAATAAAGCCCTTTTGAGCCTGATTAAACTCAGTCATATCCTCTAAGTTATACTTCGCCTTATATGTATTATTTGATTCAATGACCGCTTTTTCTACTACAGTATTTGCTGCAAAAACAGAAAATGGCAGAATAAGCATCAATGAAACTGTTAAAAACTTAATTTTCATCTTCTTTCCTTTTTTTAAATAGAGGTGGTCCCACATGTTTGAACAACTAAAAGCTTATTTATAAGTGATACTCTGCTCTAGTTAAGCTACCTTATTTTGTTGTGGTAGCTGGTCATAGTAAAACTCATCTGGAGTCATTTTGTCCAGACTCGAATGAGGTCGTTTCAAATTATAAAATTCAAAATATGCGTTTAATTGCTTCTTCGCATCCAAAACATTGCTGTAGGCTTTGAGATACACCTCTTCATATTTAACGCTCCGCCATAATCGTTCAACCATCACATTATCAACCCATCGACCTTTACCATCCATGCTGATTTGGATGTCATTTGATTTCAATACATATTAGTAAGAGGGAAAAGATCATTTTTCTTAAGTAGGATTCAAGTTAATGTATATCTGACGGTATGAACCACGTATACCACCAATCATGAAAATCAGAGGGAAAAATTGACTCTAAAATAATAATTAATATGCAGTACATGGCAATATTTTTCAGCCAAGTTGGTTTGATATAGCGCAATGATTTCGGATAGCGAGTGATTTGCAACCATAAAGTCATGACAAATAGTACACTAGCAATACTGGTTTGAATAAAAATTGCAATATTAATACGGGGTAATACATCTTGTGGGCAAGCAAATAAATAATGACCCAATGAAATCCAGTTGGCTAATACAAAACTATGAATTATTGCGAAAGCGTACTCCACTTTACCTGTATAGATTAAATCTACGGCACGATGAGCCATTAAAGCAATCGGTATCCAAAGTAATGCAACAATTTCCCGTGTGAGCCAAGCAGGTTCTGGGTATTGAAAGAAAAAATATACATTATCAAAGAAATGTAAAGCAGCAGCATAAAGTGTAATCCAAATCAAAGCTTTATAGACTTTGAGTAGATTAGAAAGGTCAAACTTATGTTCCATATTTATTATTCTCAAGGATCGTTATTAAAGTATTCTTTCAAAGGCAGTTACTACATTATCCCAGAGCACTTTTGAGTCACTACGGAAATAGCCCATATGACCAATTTTTGGTAGCGACTTGGTTAAAGGAATATCAATTAACTGAACATCAGCATTTTTATACCCCTGCATAAATGCATTACGTGATTTAGGCATTGCCCATAAATCATCAAGTGCGTTCGCTGCAATGATAGGTGTGGTTACCTTGGTAAACTGTTCTGCTATTTCAGGGACTTGAGGATCATCAAAAAAATAATGTGGAAATTTACACCAGCGTTTCCATTGTTGGTACACTCCATAGGGTAAATCTTCGCCCATACCTATTAGTGACATTGGAATATAGCCTTTCCACTGAGCCAATGTAGGTAAAACAAGCTCCCACAATACTTTTATTTTCACTGCTTCAGTTTTTGGCATATAACCATGCCAGCCTGCACCTGTACCAAATATATAAATACACTTAACCTTATGATGATTCGGTAGTAAACCAAAGGCATGTCCACCGAATGAATGACCCACCATAAAAAGAGGTAAATCATCTGCCACAATATCGACCACTGCTGCAAGGTCTAGTGTTGCCCACTCAAGAAAATTGCTATCAAAATTCTTAAAATCAGTAGGTTTAGAACGACCAATTCCACGATAGTCAAAAGTTATGACGTTATAACCCTGTGTAACTACATATTCGGAGAAACGTCGATAAAACGCTTGTGGTACCCCTGTTGCACCCGCAAGAATGATGTTTGCTTTGGGTTTTTTTGCACTGTATTTAATTGCTGCAAGTGGGTAACCGTCTTTCGCGGTAACTATAAAATCATTGTTCATTTTTAATCCAATTATAACAGTTGTTATATTTGAAATTATGCTAAGTTATAACAAGCGTTATAGCAATTTGTTTTTTAAGCGGAACAGGACTAATGAGTTTGCAAGTAAATAAAAAATTAGATCCACGACAACGGCTTATTTTATCCGCATTGGATTTATTAAGGACACAGGGATTAGCTGCTACAAGTGTGCGAGAAGTTGCGAAACATGCACAAGCCCCACTGGGCTCGACCTATCATTATTTCCCTGATGGTAAATCGCAAATAGTTAAAGAGGCTTTAATTTTTTCTGGAAATACTGCATTAGAACAACTAGATAAAGCATTAAATCAGCATGGAGTACGTAAAGGCATCACTGTATTTATTACGTGGTGGGCCGATATGGTGCAAGCCGATAATTTTGAGGCCGGTTGTCCTTTAATGTCTGTATTAATGGAAACAGGAAGTGATCCTGAGAAATTACAATATGTTGAAATAGTTAAACAAATACTAGATGTATGGAAACTGCGATTGATACAAGCATTTGAACAAGAAAGTATATGTTTGGAACAATCCAATCAAATCAGTATGAGTATTATTGCATCATTGGAGGGAGCTATTTTGTTATGTCGAGCATGGGGGAGTGTAACTCCATTAAAGGCAATAGCCGAACAATTAGATTTAACGATTAAAAGCTTAGTTTAACTTTTTATGGTTTTAGCTCTTTGACAACTATCTTAAATTTTGATTTAAGTTATCATTTCTAGTGGTAATTTATAATTACTATTTTCACTTACAGTGTTTAAATTTCCTAAAATTAACATAATACACCTTATACGAAATGTGTTATAATTTTCCTTAGAAATCAATGCTGTAGTTTCTAGTTTATAGCCCAATCACACCCGATTGGGCTTTTTTTATGATTTTTCATGTTTCACGATCAAAAAACAATCAATGTTCCACGGTTTTGTTTAGCTTTGGCGAATAATCAATGGATGCCATTGAAGCCTTTTAGGTCTTCCGTTTTCTCAAAAATGAAGTCTCTACGATCCAGGATTAGGCAGTTTTTATTGTGTCGTCTAATTGATCGTGTTGCCTTACTGATGTCGTGACAATCCCAAAATCGGTCTGTTCCTGTGATTGCCGCTATGGGGTGTGCATCTTGTGCAATATAAATCAGGGCAACTACTATTTGTCTGCCGTTTTCATAGCGTTTCCTGGCGAATACAACATGATGTGCAATCTTAAGAAATTGGACTGTAGATTTATTTAAGCGTTCTTGAACAGACATAACTTATCTCCAAAAGCATAAGTTATTATATCAACTAATTTGCAACTAATTGTTGTTTTATATTAGCCATAAGGTTTAAAAAAAGGCACTGTTGCAAATAACCACGAATGGTAAGCTGAAGACTGTTTTAGCTAAAGGTGCAGCATATGAATCCTTTCCATGGTCGGCATTTTCAGGGCGAAATCATTCTTTGGGCTGTGCGCTGGTATTGTAAATATGGCATTAGCTATCGTGAACTGCAGGAAATGCTGGCCGAACGGGGTGTGAATGTTGATCACACGACTATTTACCGTTGGGTTCAACGTTATGCTCCTGAAATAGAAAAACGTTTACGCTGGTATTGGCGTAATCCTACAGATCTGAGCTCGTGGCATATTGATGAAACCTATGTAAAAGTGAATGGACGATGGTCTTATCTGTATCGTGCAGTCGATCAACGTGGCGATACCATTGATTTTTATCTTTCTTCTAGACGTAATACCAAATCAGCATATTGTTTTCTTGGAAAAATTTTAAATAATGTGAAGAAGTGGCAAATTCCACAAGTGATCAACACGGATAAAGCACCCACATATGGACGTGCTTTATCACGGTTAAAACGGGAAGGTAAATGTCCACCAGACCTTGAGCACAGGCAGATTAAGTATAAAAATAACGTGATTGAATGTGATCATGGCAAGCTAAAGCGGATCATCAGGGCCACATTAGGATTCAAATCTATGAAGACGGCTTATGCCACAATTAAAGGTATTGAAGTCATGCGTGCACTACGTAAAGGACAAGCATCGTCATTTTATTATGGTCAGCCTCAGGGTGAAGTGTGTCTAATCAACAGGGTTTTCGGTCTCTAAGTACTTTTTAAAGG